>CALXQE010000071.1 GCA_944390495.1 uncultured Clostridia bacterium | reverse complement strand
TTCCTAACTCATCAGCCGTTAATCCTATACGTATTTCTAATGCTCCGCATTCATTTATATACATTTTATCATTAAGCTCTGTAATCTCAAAGTTTGGTTTTGTGGTATCACGGAAAATTGTTGTTTTCATAACATCACTTTCCTGACCGTTTTTATCTTTAAATTGTGCATAAACGGTTATATTTCCTTCAATATCCGGTAATTGATATAATATTCCCGATTTAATTTCCAAATAAGATTCATTTGAAAGTTCTTCTTCAGTTGATGCTATTTTGTAATATTCATATTCTGTTACTGGAAGGTTTAATACATCATAATTTGTGTTTGTGAAATACTTGGAGAAACCAAATATTGATTTAAATGTAATGTTACTTACACCTTCTAACCCTATAAACGATATATACTCTCCGTCCTGCTCTATGGCAAAATATTTATATTCACCATACTCTCCAATTGATACTATTGAATTTATTTTTTCAAGTTCAGATTTAGTAATTCTTAAAATATTTTCATTCGCATCATATACTGCCTCGATTCCTTGTTCCATTCCCGATATATCATCCATACCATAAATAATATATTCCGATTCATTTGAAAAACCTTCACCGTATATTTTCACACCTTCTTCATCTCGACTGGTGACTGAATATGTAAATGAAGAATCTGTTATATTATCTATATAAGTCTCCATATTACCTGGATAAGTAGGAGATATATATGTTTCACCATCATACAGCTGAAGAGAAAACATGTCACTATATTCAAGTGTTGCATCAGCAATTACTGTAATATATGTTCTATTCCCATCATCATATAACTTGCGTCCGTATTGTGCCTCAATTTCTGTACCATCTTCTTTTTTAATAACATATCTTAAATTTTCAAAATTTAATGATGCATCATCAACAGTTACGCACATATATGTTTTTCCGTTATATTCAACGCAGTCATTAATATATTGATAAACACTGTTCTCATCAATGTATTCCGAAAATATTAATTTTTCGGAATATACATCATCTTCATAAATTACTTTTAGATTATACTCTCCCGCTTCAATAGGTTTTTGTGCAGTAGTTTCAAATCTATTATTTGAAACATATTTTGACTGTGCAACACAATTACCATTATTGTCAAAAAGTTCAATTTTTACATTTTCAAGATCAGATATATTTACAAAAGAAATATGGGTATAAAATTTTTTTATACCGCTTGGCATATCTTCTTCGTATGTACTTGTTTCATCATCTACGTTTATAAAAAAGTATGTATCATAAATTTTCGGTGTTGATATAACTTCAAAATTATCACAAATACGCAATGTTTCGCCGTCATCACAAGCAATTATATATTTATGCGTATCGTCTAATTGTTTATCAACAGACAGTGTAACATTTATCTGACTATATCCGCTGTCATATTTATAGTATTCTTTGTTTGAAAGAGTAGTTACTGTTTCACCCGTTACGGTATCTATCATATAACATGATATGTTGTCTACATCAGATTCTGTATATTCTATGTCACCATAACCTTTTTCCGATAAACCTACCCACACAGTCTCATCTGTTGTTGAAATATATTCATCTGTATAAATTCCACCGTATCCATCATCACGTATATATATATCATATAAATCTACCCTATCAAAATTGTCATAATAATCTTCTGCATCCTGCGGACACAAATAAATATCAGCATCATCTGATGGTGTTCCCTCAAACTGCACAGTCAAATTTTTATTTGAATCAACAGTTACAGTCTTCTCTATTAATTGGTCATACTTATTATCCCTATAAAACAGTTTGTATGTATCACCTTCACTTACATTAGACAATGTCAGTTTATATGAATTTAAAATATAATCAACTGATTCAACAGATTTAATTTTAGGTTCTGTAATTACATATATCTCTGTGTCCGTATAATATTCTAATTCATATTTTCCTCCGTATTCAAATTTCACAGTATAATTTTTATCTTGGCTTACATTTTGTATCAGTTCCATTGTATATAGCAGTTCTATTTGGCTACTGCGTACATTTTCATAACGTACACTTTTTTGAGTTGCTACAATATTTTCTTCATCATCTGCAACTTCAAGTTCTAACATTGAATGTAAATTTTTACCGTTTTCAGCTGTTACAGATATAGTAAAAAACTGTTCATCTACAAAAAAATCATCTGTACTTACATCAATTATAACAATATTACCGGACGAAAGTTCAAATACTTCAACATCTTCTTTATCTGCCTCTGTTTTTAGTTCTCTCATAGGCATTTTAGTTATTTGATTATTTTCTCTGTTAATTATCCCATCTTCTGCAAAGACAACACCTGTTGATACCATTATTAAAAAGCTTAATAAAACCGAAATAACTCTCCTCATTTTCTTTCCTCCTTAATCTTTATTATTAACAGCTTCAAAATTGAATGATTTTTTATGCTGTTATATTTTATGATTATTACATAACCCACTTTGTTATTTTCTAATATTTTTCTTTCCGTTACTTTCCTTTAATTTAAAAAACTGCAATGATTTGTGTATGTGTTCTTATTAAAAATATAACTAATCACCTCCCTTTAAAAATCAAAGCGGATGCAAAAAATATTTATAGTATTCTTATTCTGACTATCTCATACAATTTTCAAATTCATTACAACATTTACAATATATTTATATTATACAAAAAAATACACAAAAAAGCAATATTTTACAGCAAATATATAATGTTTTTTATTTAATACGATCTATGTTTGAAGTTATCTTGACACATCCTAATAGCTTTGAGGCATCTGACTTACTCATGGTAAATACAACTCCGCAAATTTGTATTTTTTCAAACATTATCTATCCTCCTTCAATATCATACCGCTTATATTTATTCCTCCACATTTATTGCCTCACAAATTCATGTAAATCGTCCCATAGTATATTTTTGATTAAGATGCTCAGAAAAATGGAAAGTTCTTTAAATTTATTTCGGTACACCTTATATCAGCCTGTAAGAGTAGTTGTTATTTTGACTTAATCTTCTTACGAACATTTTTTTAGTAATTCAGCTTTTCGATATTCTAAAATGCTTTTTTAACGAAATAAAAAAAATTCTATGTATTTACATACATTTTTAACAGTCATCATATGTCTGTCATTGCCTCAACAACTGCTCATAAACTCTTTCAAAACTTGCTGATTATTTTAATGTTTCAGTTGACTACCTCTTAGGACGTGAAAAACCTACACCTACTCTTGATGAACAGCTTGAAGGTATAGATTTTACATTGTATGGCGAAACACGAGATCTTACCGATGATGAAAAAGAAGATATACTATCATATATAAAATTCAAAAAGTCACAAAGAGATAAATAATTCATACGTTGGGTGAATGTGGCGGAAAAACTTTATAAAAATACAAATAAAAATAACATACTCATTTTCCTCAGCAAAGAATCATTTTGTTAAAAAGGTCATGGAATAAATGCAACCACTTCTGCGAAATCAAAAGAATTATTATGATTTATTTCTTTTTTGAAGCTTTTCTCTGTCTATTTTTTCCTAAATGACTCAATACACAAATAGTTTTATTACTTTCTGTCTTGATTCTGCATTTTACTGGGAGTCATTCCTGTAATTGCTTTAAAGTTACGATTAAAACTGCATAAGCTGTCATATCCGCATCGTACTGCTACTTCTTGAATCGGTACATTTTTTTCAGAACTTAATATATATATAGCTCTGTTTATTCTGTATCTATTTAAATACTCCATATAACTCATATTCATAAGCTTTTTAAAATTACGGGAAAGATATGTATACCCATACGAAAGCTGTTTTGACACAGTATCCAAAGAACAATCACCAAAATAATTACACTCTATAAACTTCAATATTTTTAAAAGCATCTGAGACTCACCACGAGGCATTGATTCTTTGAAATCAGTATTTTTTGTTAACATACCTAAAATGCCATACAATAAACTTTTTTGTTCAAATATATTTTCAGGATTAAATTCATCTTTATACTTTTTGATATCTATAAGCACATTATTTTTAGGAATCATATTTTTATATCTGTTTACAAATTCTGGAATAAGCTTGGGCATAAACGTTATCATGTGCATCTTTGAATCATGTGCAGATTCATACCTATGAAGCTGCCGCGGAAATATTATCACACCATCACCGTTTTTTAAATTATAATCCTCTTTATCTATTGTTATTTTTATTCTGCCGCTAATCACATAGCAAATTTCAAATACTTCGTGAAAATGTAAATGCCAATTAAGGTTTTCAACCGTATATGTAGAAAATTCATAATTCGGATTAGACCATTCTCTTTCATATATCATCTTTATCACCCCATTAAATTTTATCACTATCATTTTATATTTTCAAGGTTACAGCAAATTTTGATTAGTTTATAGCAAATATATATTCAACAAAATCATAGACTTTATGTTAAACTATTCATAATAAAAACAAAGGAGGATATGAAATGATTTTAAAAAAATTAATAAGTCTGATAAGTGCAGTAACCTTAGTTTTTTCTGCACTTATATCTGCAAATATTACCGTAATTGCTGACGATGAACTTGAGCCTATTAAATGTACTCAAAGTGCGTCATACCTAAATAATAACGGTGATGTTGCATTTACACTTAACACCTCTGATATTGAATCACCAACCAATATTTCCTGGAATACTTCAAGCAGCAGCTGGAAAGGTGTAGGTGTACTTGAATTTAATCTGCCGCCAATAGACGCTTCTCTTGTAAAATCGGCAGAACTTACATACTCTGTACATAACGGCTCATCAAGAAGCGGGGGCAGAACTTATACTATATATGAATCTGATATAACCATAGATAAAAGTACAACTGCTGATACAATTAAGTCAATTCCGCTTACAAACATTATTTATGAAGGTGCTCCTGTAAATCAATACGAAACAAGAACAGATACCGTTTCTGACAATGTCATAAAAGACTATATAAAAGGCAAAGTCAATTCTTCTGCGGACTCAAAAGTACAGTTTGCCTTTTCAAATTCATCACAGGTACTTGATATTAATCCGTCAACTGCTTCTTTAAAAATCGTACTTTACGGAGGCGGTATAGCTCTTGATAATCATGAGCTTTCCCTTCTTACAAACAGCAGTCCCGTTAAGCTTAATTTAAATATATTCGAGCAGGATATTCAAAAGGACACACTTATCTGGGAAAGCAGTGACAGCGAAATAGTATCTGTAAACGACGGAACTATTGCTCCAAAAAAAGCAGGAACAGCAATCATAACAGTAAAAACCACTGATAATCAATACAGCGACGAGTGCCATGTAACTGTTAATCAGGCTGTTGAAAGCATTGAACTTGATAAAACAACTCTTAATCTAATGGCAGGTGGTGAAAACGGTGAGTTGGTTGTTAAATACTCTCCTTCAAATGCTGTAAACAGAAAAATACAATGGCAGTCAAGCAATACTGATATTGCGGATGTTTCTTCAAACGGTATAGTCACACCGAAATCTGAAGGAAGTACAACAATAACGGCAACAATAGCTGACACAGAAATTAATGCTGCATGTTTAGTTACAGTTACACCTTACATAGAACCAACAAATATCTCACTTGACAAAACAAATCTTTCACTCCCTAAACTCGGTTCAACAGCAGTTATTAAAACAACTGTACTTCCTCAAAATGCTGACAGTCGCATAATATGGACTTCAAGCAACACAAATGTTGCTAAGGTTTTTGACGGTGTCGTTGTTGCAGGCGAAGTGGGAGAAGCTACTATAACAGCGTCAACTTCAAACGGCAAAACTGCACAGTGTACAGTAACTGTAACAGAAGATAAACAGCTTATTACAAACGATTATTTTTATAAAGATACAGACGGAAATACTCTATTTTCTCAAGGCGGAGGTATATTTAAATTTCCTGGTGACGATACATATTATTGGTATGGAGTAAGATACGCCGAGTCTGTAACGTATGCTAATGATCCTGCTGGAGCTACCAGAAATGTAGAACATCCCGTTATGGAAGCATATACTTGCTATTCATCTAAAGACCTTGTAAATTGGAAATATGAGGGTGATGTTGCAACAAACGAAACTTTAGGTGCAGAAAGAAGTGTATGGGCAGGTCGCTGCGGTGTAGTTTACAATGAAAACACTAAAAAATATATTCTTGTATCTCAATTTGACGGTGAAATTATTGCCAGTGCTGACAGCCCTCTTGGTTCTTTTGAAAGGGAAACTCACTTCTTTTGGGGTAACCTAAAAGGTCCAAACGGCGAGTCTTTTATAACGAACAATCAAACCGGAGATTTAACAATGTTCTATGACGATGACGGTAAAGCATATATGATTTGTTCAAGTGCAAACGGAAGGGCTCATCTTTATGTAGTACCGATGCGTGAAAGTGATTATTGTCACTTTGATATAAGCCGTACAAAAGAAATTCCCGGTTCTACTTCCAGATATTTTGATGAGGACGGAACAATTAAAGCAAAGGATAAAGGCGGTATTGAGGGTGACTGTATGTTCAAATACAAAGCTCACTATTATTTTACCGGCTCTGATTTATACGGCTGGCACGGTTCAAGGTGCTATGTTTTTGAATCGGACAGTATTTTAGGTTCTTACAGCATAAAACCCGATTACGTTTCTGAAAATGATAAAAATCAAGCTTTACCATACATCATGCCGGGAGTAAAAAATAACTATGCACATAATTCGCAAACAGGATTCTATTATACCCTTCACGGTACAGAACAGGATTTAGTAATTTATTGCGGTGATAGATGGAGCAGTTTCTGTTCAAACGGATTAGGTTTTAATCAGTGGGTTCCTCTTACAATGGATGGATATACTCCTCACTTTAACAACCTCAGTCAATGGCGACTTGATTCTGCGACAGGTACATGGGAAATCGGTGACGGTAATAACTACGTAGCAAACTCTTACTTTGATGCAGACAGAGTTGATCTTAATAACCTTACAGGCTGGGAATGCAGTGATAATATCGGCGGAATTGCAAACGGAAACGTAAAGGATAAACTATATTCAGGTAAATACTCGGCAAGACAAAGTGCTGATGAAGATTATATTGCAACAATGAAACAAACAATTTCAGATTTACCCGATGGCACATATATTCTTCGTGCAATCGCTAAATCAAGCGGTGGTCAAAACAATTGTAAACTATATTTAAAAACAGATGACAAAGAATACAGTAAGTCGTTAAAATCATCTATGAACGAATGGACAGATATTGTTATAAAAGATATTGAAATAAAAGACGGTAAATGTGAGGTTGGACTATTCTCGGACGCCAATGCCGGCAACTATGTGAGGATTGACGATATTTTTCTTACTCGTAATTACGACGGTACTGTTATTGAAGGTAAAATGAACACAAATGTCCCGGACACGTCAGAAACTTATGCTGAAGACGGTATTAAGATAACAGCAGAATATGAGAACAACGGTACTCTTAAATCTATAAAAAGTGTAGATACAATAAAAGCCGGTGATACTGTTACTGATACTGATGATGTAAACATAAAAATCTTTACATGGAAATCATTCGAAGACATAAGACCTGTTAGTACAAAAAAATCTTGACGTAAAATATAAAAAATTCTTTTAAGTATTTTATAAACCCTCATCGTTGTGTTAATTAAGATACACTTTGATGAGGGTTTTAAATATATCAATAAAATCTTATCATAAACTATTAATATTATATTTCCTTCGGCAATTTAATATCAAAACCGTCAGACAAAATAAAATTCCTAAGCAGATTGCCTTAACATCTCCATACTGAAATTATTACCTTTTCAAAACATGTAGAAAACATTTTTTCATAACAAATAAAGCAGACTAAATTTTTTTCGTATCATCCGTCCTGTCGTTTTCTTTTAGATATTTTACTTCCTTAAAATCTCAAAATTTTTTTGTTTATGTAAATATTAACATTTATTTTATTTGCAGCATATTATGACTATGTGAAATTTTATAAAATAATGGAGTAGATTTTAATGAAAAAGAAAATGTTTGATGGATGTTTTGATATATTTAAACGGTGTTGCCGCTGTGAAAAGTGTTGCTGTCAGGGACCACAGGGCGAACAAGGACCACAGGGCGAAACTGGAAAGACGCCTATAATTATAGTAGGCGAAACTGCAACACTGCCACCGGGAACACCTGCTGAAGTGACAGCTACACAAACCGATGACGGCGTTATTCTTAATTTCGGTATACCTCAAGGGGAAAGTGCAGAAACGGCTTTTGCCTCATTTTTGATATTTGAAGTTAAATTTGTAAATGGTCAGAACATTCCGTTAATAGTAGCCACTAATGATACAACGGGCAATATTGTTTTAGAGGATAATACTGATATTGTTTTAGAGCCGGGATATTATTATATTTCTTTCAGCGTTTCAACAATATTGGATAATGCAGGATATATGCAGATTACACCGTCCTATAACGGAACATCACACTTGGAAACAGGTATTTATTTTAAAACGAATACAGATTTGTCCAGTGCTTACGGCTCAAATTCAATTATTATTTATGTACCGTCTAAAACGAGCTTTACCTTGACTTATAACAGTAATTCAGAAAACCGCTCAGGAGCAGCCACTGTTTCTGTTATAAAACTGAACAGAGAAAATTAATTATATTAAAACCGTCTTTCTATGGCTCTGTTTTACCATAAAAGGCGGTTTAATTTGATGATTTGCGAAACTAAAAGTACATAACTATAACTACAATAAAATTCCTGTGCGTCAATTAAGTTGGAAAGCTCCTATTGATTACATAAAAGTCTTTATCTACAATGGCAAAATTTTTAAAATACTTTTGCAGCACATCATTGACAAACCTACAAATTCTGATAAAGGTTCGCTTATGAATATCTATTATCTATCATAAATTATAGCTATTATTTTATAGACTGTGTTTTTTATTTTTATGTTTAGAATATGACAATATTATTTAATTTGTGTAGTAGAATAAATATGATATTAATATTATTTTTAAATCACATAATCCGACTTTTAATCACATATACATTGTACAGAAAGGTCGGTGGAAGAATGAAAGATTATATCGAGAAAAGGGCCATTGAACTGGCTCAGTACATAGTAGAAAACAATGCAACTGTAAGAAAAGCCGCAAAAGTATTTAATATTAGCAAAAGTACCGTACACAAAGATGTTCATGAGCGTCTTAGACGTATAAACCCTGCTTTATACAAAGAATCTCAGGCGGTACTGGAGCAAAACAAAGCCGAACGCCACATAAGAGGCGGTATGGCAACTCGTCAAAAATATCTTCATGAACGAAACATATAAAAATACGGCTGCCGATTTAATGGCAGCCGTATTTTAAAGCATAGATATTAAAAACACTATTGAAATTAATATAAAAACAACATGAATCCAAAAAATATTAATTACTGCATTTTCATTTCCGTTTCCAAAACACTGCTTTATTACTTTTATGAGTACCAGTGCCGCTCCGCAAACTATTGCAGGGAAAAAGAAAAATCCCAAAAGTCCGCCGCCTGCGTTTGTGTGTGAAAGTATAAATTTAAGTACAGTTATAAAATATGCACAGCCGCTTAAAATTGTAAATACAAGTAACCCTTTTGTACTTTGCATAAGCTGTAAAATTTTGTTTTTCATGTTATTAGTCCTCATCTGGCATATCCCAGTTATGATAAACATCCTGGACGTCATCATTATCTTCAAGCATGTCTAATAGCTTTGTCATAGCTGTAATTTGAGATTCATCAGTAAGTTCAGTCATAGTTTGAGGAACCATGCTAACTTCAGCAGATGAAATTGTGTAGTTTTCTGCCAATGCATCACGTACACTGCCCATAACTTCAGGTTCAGTTGTTATTTCAATAACTTCTTCACTAACCTCAATATCATCAGCTCCTGCTTCAAGTGCAGCCATTGTTATTTCATCTTCGTCAATTTTGTCATTTTCAATAATAATAACACCCTTACGGTCAAACATAAAACTTACACAGCCTGTTTGTCCCATATTACCGCCATTTTTATCAAAAGCATGACGAATATCTGCCGCAGTTCTGTTTCTGTTATCTGTAAGTGTATTTACTATTACAGCAACACCCGCCGGTCCGTATCCTTCGTAAGTAATGCTTTCATAATTATCTGTATCCGTATCACCGGCAGCCTTTTTAATTGTTCTGTTAATGTTATCATTAGGCATATTGTTTGAACGTGCCTTTGCTATTGCGTCTTTTAGGCTTGAGTTATTATCCGGGTCAGGTCCGCCTGCTTTTACGGCTACTATAATCTCTCTTGCAATCTTAGTAAATATTTTTGCTCTTTGTGCGTCATTTGCACCTTTTTTACGTTTAATTGTACTCCATTTTGAATGTCCTGACATATTAAAAACTCCTTCTATATTTGTTCATACTGTGCTATTTTATCATATTATTATATTTTTTTCAAGTTTTTCTGCATATAAATTTATAAAACTACAACATCTTTTAATTATAGAAGTATTTTTCAAAACTATAAAAACAACCTTACTAAGACAATTTAAAACATATACTCTCCCTTTTTAACCTTATATTCTTTACCGCTGATTTTTATCACTGCATCAGACGGAACTGTTATTTCATATCTAACACTACCATTTTCGTATTTCCATGCAGAACGCACATTTCCCATCACAGTATCAACCGATACATCAAGCCATTCAACTCTGCTGTCTGTCACAGGTTCAATTACAATTTTATCATTACTGTCACAATCAATTTTTATTTCTGCCGCCTTTTCATATATCCAATCAAGAACCGAACCATAGGCATAGTGATTATATGAATTCATATCACTGCTCCAAAACTGTCCGCTGTCATTAATACCGTCCCAATGCTCCCATATAGTCGTTGCACCGTGATTGATTTCGTACAGCCATGACGGATATTCCTCTTGCAAAAGCAGTGAATATGCTGTTTTCTCATACCCATTATCTGACAGCACATGAAGAAGGTACGGTGTTCCGACAAAACCGGTTTCAAGTTTGTTTCCATTTTGTATAATCATATCATTAAGAGCTGAGGCAATCTTTTCTTTTTCGTCATTAAGATTAAAGTATAGCAAAAGCACATGTTCTGTTTGTGTTTTGGGAAAGTTATATTTTTGTTTAAAAGTCTTTACAATATTTTCATACAGCGTTTCATATTTTTTAACATCATATCCAAGCACCTTTCCTGTCTTTACAAGTAAATAGGTGGAATAAGCATAAAATACGCTTGCTATAAAGTCATCATCACTTGCACCCTTGTAACTTCCCATAGGTGCATCAAGTGCCAGCCAATCACCGTAATGTTTTTTCCAAAGTCCCTTATCCTCATTTTTGCATGTCCATAAAAACTCATGTTTTGTATCATTTGTAATAAAATCAACCCATTTTTTCATAGACTCAAAATTTTCCCTAAGTACATTTGTATCACCGTACATTTTGTATATTTGCCACGGTACAATAGTTATAGCATCTCCCCAAGCTGTGCTTGAACCTTTTAGATTCCAAAAATTAGGCACAATATCAGGTACTGCACCGTTACTAAACTGTTCTGCACAAACATCACGAAGCCATTTTTCAAAAAAACGTTTCACATTGTAATTATAGCAAGCAGTTTTTGCAAACACCTGTGCATCTCCCGTCCAGCCCATACGTTCATCACGCTGAGGGCAGTCTGTCGGAACATCTATAAAATTTCCCCTTTGTGACCATATTGTATTTTCAAACAGACGATTTATTTTAGAATTTGAACATTTTATATATCCCGTTCTTTTCATATCAGAATAAACTGCTATGGCGGTAAAATCATCTAAATTAAAATTCTCAGGGTATTTATCAAGACGAATATACCTAAATCCAAAGAACGTAAAATGTGGCTTATAGCTTTGACTGCCGTTTTTACAGGTGTAATTAATTTTAGCCTTTGCACTTCTGTAATTTTCAGTATAAAAATTACCTTCGCTGTCCAATACTTCAGCATGTGAAATTTCAATTTTCTCCCCATCTTTTGCATTGACTGAAAATTCAATATATCCGGCAATATTTTGTCCAAAATCTATAATGCGTTCACCCTTATTGGATATAATTAGCTTTTTCGGTTTAATTCTCTCATGTTCACAGACAATTTCACCCTCCTGCATTACAAGAGCTTTTTTATCTATATCAAGTACACTTACACCATATATCGTTTCGTTAGTTAGCGACGCGTCATAAACTTCACCGTCATATATATCGGAATAAAGAATATTGCTTTTACGCACATTCCACTTTTCATCTGTCCGTACTACATCTTTAGTTCCGTCACAATACAATATATCAAGCTCTGCAATAACAGCACAAGGTGTATTATGTACATCTCCGTACTTTTCGCTTATTCGTCCCCTGTACCAGCCTGTACCGACTGTTACAGACAATGTAACCTCATCACTAACCATATCTGTGACATCATAGACTTGATACTGAAGTCTTTTACCGTACACCGTACAGCCCGGAGCTAAAACAAACTTACCTACACGCTTTCCGTTAATATGTGCCTCATATACTCCGATAGCAGTGACATATAAAACAGCCTTTTTTATTTTCTTATTAGTTTTAATTGTTCTGAAAAATTCAGGACATATATCACCTAAATTTTCACTTAGCCCTATCCATAGAGATTCTGTAATCATAATACCGCCTCCACATGTAATTTTGTATGTTGACATTATACCATCAAGCCACGAATTGTCCATAAAATAAAGTACTATACATGTGAAAATGTACAATAAATTATTGACTTCATTTTTTTCTGATTATATAATTACCAAGAGGTGAAGAAAATGAAACTTATAAATATCAATCCTTATATACGCTATGTAAATAATTATTCTCCCGATTATTCATATACAGAAAAGGAGCGTGTAATATACGATTATGAATTTATGTACATAATGTCAGGTTCAGTGGTTATGAATTATAACGGCAATCAATATTTTCTCCAAAAGGGTGATTTATTTTACCTAAAACCCGGAATAAAAAATAATATTATAGTAGACGGAAGTATAGGTCTTAAAACACACTGTATTCACTTTGACTGGGAACCACCGGAGGAGATATTTGACTTTACAGCCGAGGAATTTTATATGCACTCCGTACTTTCCCCAAATCACAAAGAAAAGAAAATGTTCCTAATAGACAGACCTCACAATGAGCCATCTGACTTTAAGCTTTGCCCACATAACAAAGACCTTTCATTTAGTACCTTTGCTCCGCTTTTTGAGCGTTGTTACCGTGAATTTATTACAAATTCACAGTCATCGTTACTAAATACACGTGCAGTATTTCTTGAAATCATTGCACTTCTTGCAGACTCTTTAAATGAGAAAACAAATATACCGACCATTCATCCTAAAATTGCACAGGCAATAGAGTACATAAAGAAAAATTATAACAATCATTTAAACGTGTCTTATCTTTCCGAAAAATATGAATTGTCACCAAAATACTTCGGCAAATTATTTCATTTAGCCACCGGAAAAAGTGTTAATTCATTTATAACAGAACTTAGAATATTTGCCGCAAAAGAAATGCTTATAGGAACTGATATGACAATAGAAGAAATCGCCTTAGCATCAGGATTTTGTGACAGTTTTTATTTTTCAAAATGTTTTAAGCAATATGAAAAGCTACCACCGTCCCATTATCGTGATATTATGCAAAAAGACTGGAAAAGATAAATATTATGTAAAAAAATATTCATCTGATACGCAAGTTATTAAAACACTTCAATATTTGATTTTACAAATGCTGCATGATATAATAACATAAATTACAGAAAGGAATATATTAACTATGAACGAAGTTACTTTTAGATTTGCAGAAAAAAAAGACGCTCCTATAATACTTGATTTTATCAAAGGAATTGCAGAATACGAAAAAATGTCAGATGACGTTGTCACAACAACGGAAATGATAGAAGAATGGATATTTGAAAAAAAGACAGCTGAAGTTATTTTTGCGATAGCCGAAGGCGACGAAGTAGGTTTTGCGTTATTTTTTCATAATTTTTCTACCTTCGTCGGAAGAGCCGGATTATATCTTGAAGATATATTCGTGAAAAATGAATACCGCAAAAAAGGTTATGGAAAAGCATTATTTAAAAAGCTTGCCGAAATTGCACTTGAACGTAATTGCGGAAGAATGGAATGGGTATGTCTTGACTGGAATAAACCAAGTATTGACTTTTACATGTCCCTTGGTGCTAAACCTATGAATGAATGGACATTATACAGACTTACAGATAAACAATTACAGGACATATCACTATAAAATCCAACACTTTTTCGATTTTTCATGGTTGACTAACATTGTAAAAAAATGTATAATTATCTTACATAAAGGAGGTAATAACAATGTGGGCTTATGAAAGTGTATTTTATCAAATCTATCCACTTGGATTTTGCGGTGCACCATTTGAAAATGACGGACTTCTTACCCATCGCATAAATAAAGTAAATGAATGGATTCCTCATATAAAGAAACTTGGTGCAAATGCTATATATTTTTCACCTGTTTTTGAATCAGATACCCATGGTTACAACACTCGTGATTACAGAAAAATAGACTGCCGATTAGGTACTAATGAAGATTTTAAAGAGGTCTGCGATAACCTCCACAAAAACGGAATAAAAATAGTCCTTGACGGTGTTTTTAATCACGTCGGCAGAGGCTTTTGGGCGTTTCAGGATGTACTTAAGAACCGTGAAAATTCACCGTATCGTGACTGGTTTTATATTGATTTCGGCGGAAATTCCAACTATAATGACGGGCTTTGGTATGAAGGCTGGGAAGGTCATTTTGACCTGGTAAAATTAAATCTTAAAAACAGCAATGTTGTAAACCATATTTTTGAATGTATAAAATTATGGGTTGATGAATTTGATATAGATGGTTTGCGTCTTGACGTTGCATACTGTCTTGACAAAGATTTCTTAAAATCACTTCGTCATTTTACCGACAGTTTAAAACCTGAGTTTTTACTTTTAGGCGAACTTCTCCACGGAGATTATAACATGTTTGTAAACGACGAAATGCTTCATAGCTGTACAAATTACGAATGCTACAAAGGTATTCACTCAAGTCTTAACAGCATGAATATGTTTGAAATTGTACATTCACTTTTGCGTCAATTCGGACCTGAAAACTGGACATTATACAAAGGTAAACACCTTATGAGCTTTGTTGATAACCACGATGTTTCAAGAATTGCAAGTATTTTAAATAACAAAAAACAAATACCCCTTGCATACGGGTTAATATTCGGTATGCCCGGTATCCCATGTGTATATTACGGCAGCGAATGGGGAGCAAAGGCAGATAAAAGCGAAGGCGATCCGGCTTTGCGTGCATGTTTTGAAAGTCCTGAAGAAAATAATCTTACAGAGTTTATATCAAACCTTGCAAATGCTCACAAAAACAGCAGGGCACTTTGCTACGGTGATTTCCGCTCTGTTGTTCTTCAAAATAAACACTGCATTTTTGAAAGAAAATGTGATGATGAAAGGGTTCTTGTTGCAATAAATGCCGATGAAAACCCTGTTACAGTACATTTTGATGCAGGATGCGGCATGGCGGAAGATTTAATTTCCGGTAATACCCACGATTTCGGCGGAGGTAGTGAATTACCTCCATACAGCGTACAATATTGGAAAATGGAACGATAATTTAAAAGAGCCAAATCGTAAGATTTGGCTCTTTCTTATTTGTTAATCACTTCTCCAATGTTATTTATTCTTATGGATATTTTTCCGTCATCATTATTTATAAATTCAATATACTCACTGTTTTGATAATACTCTGCCGGAAAAATTATCTCAACACCTATATCTGTAACTACCTTTACATTAGATGAAAGCTTTTTTGTAACGTAACTGTTTACTTCAACCTTCTGCGGTACATTTGCCTTTTCTAATTTCTCCATAAACTCGTCACGCATACCCGGCTTACCGTCAAATATTTTCTCTGCAACCTTTTCCGGTTCTATGTATTCATTTTCACTTTCTTCAACATTTTCTGTTATATATTCCTTCATTTTTGAAAGTGTTTCCAAAGCGTCACCGCCGTTTTCTTCGGCTACTTTTTTAGCAATCCTTTTTACTGCATTGACTGATTCCCTTGAAGAAATATCATAAATACATTCTAAAAGTACATCTGCAATAAGGTCACTTGTTTCCCCGTCTATTTTACGTTTTTTCCCTATATATCTTATGCTGTAATCATCCATATTAACAAATGCACACTCGCTTATTTTTTGCGATGTTGTAGGTAAAATAGCGTAATGATTTATAATCTGATTTTTAACTTTTCCCTCGTCCTGCATTACCTGATGTGTATAACCAATTTTGTTTTCGCACTTTAATACAGCTAAAATCGGTCGTTCATTTATCACACAATCACAAACTATTAAATCCGATGAATCAGGTTTATCTGACTGAGTTACGCCTTCATATATACGTTCCGCAATAAACTTTGTCATCTGCGGGAAATAATTTTCATCTTTTATATACTCTGTAAGATGGTACTTAAAACCACTGTTGTCAGAAAATTCACCGCTGCGAAGTCCTGCATCTTCATATACCTTTTCTATATGTTTTGTAATAAAACTATTTATACTTGCATCTGTAACATCAAGTTCCTCATCAGAATATACGCTTATACCTGAATTACCGTCAAGTATATGTAAAATTGCTCTTTTTAAAGAGGCTATCATATTATCATTCCTTTCCGCTAAAGTATCTGTTATTATAACACAAAACAAATATTATGTAAACATTGACAAATCAATATTTAACAGATATACTGAAAATATATTAAAGAAAGGCAGAATAATTTTATGGAAAAATATATGGATACTAATCTATCTATTGATGAACGTGTAGAGGATTTACTCTCACGCATGACTGATGAAGAAAAGGTCGGTCAAATGCTTCAGGTAAGCTACAATATGCTAAGTCCTGAAGATTATGAAAAATATCAAAATCTCGGTATTGGTTCTTTTCTTCATGTACTTGGCGAAGACACGGAAAAAATACGTCAAAAGGCTGCAAACACAAGACTATCAATTCCTCCCCTTTTCGGAATTGACGCTATACATGGTCACTGCCTTTTAAACGGTGCTACTGTATTTCCGTCACAGCTTGCAATGTCCTCAAGTTTTAACAGAGAATTAATTTACGAAATGGGTAAAGCCACCGCTTTGGAGGTTGCCGCTGACGGTCTTGACTGGACTTTTTCGCCTGTTTTGTGCCTTGCCCGTGATTTACGTTGGGGACGTGTAAATGAAACATTCGGTGAAGACAGTTATCTTGCCGGAGAACTCGGAAAAGCTATTATTGAGGGCTATGAGTATGATAATAACATTATTGCCTGTGCTAAACACTATCTTGCATACGGAGAAGCAACCGGCGGACGAGATGCCTATGACAGTGAAGTTACCGAGCGTAAAATAAGAGAAGTATTTTTACCACCGTTTAAAAAGGCAGCTGATTCAGGATGCGGTTCTGTGATGACAGCCTACGGCTCTATTGATTCACAGCCTATCACCGCCAGTAAAAGATTACTTCGTGAAATTCTAAAGGAAGAAATAGGTTTTGACGGATTTATCGTTACCGACTGGGAAAATGTCAGAAGTCTTATGACAAACCAACACGTTACTGATAATCTTACTGATGCTTCAAAACTTGCAGTTGAAGCCGGTAATGATATGAGTATGAATACACATGAATTTTATGAATGTATGTTATCTCTTATAAGGGACAGTAAAATTGATATTAATTTTATTAATGATGCTGTAAGACGTATATTACGTGTAAAATTTAAACTTGGACTTTTTGACAATAAACAGCGTCCTGACAGGAGTGTAATTGCCTGTAAGGAGCACAAGGAATTAAATCATAAATTAGCACGTGAAAGTCTTGTACTTTTGAAAAATAACGGTACACTGCCGCTTAAAGGGGACATTAAAAAGATTGCTGTTATCGGTCCTAATGCAGATGATGTTCGTGCTCAATACGGTGACTGGACTTTCTTCTCTCACCCTGTACCTAAGGAAAATGTAACACCTAAAACCGACTACTATACTGTACTTCGAGGTATGAATGAAATATTTGGAAAAGATAATATTGTGTACAATAAAGGATGTGACATTTTCGGAGAAGAAAATTATATTGACAAAGCAGTTAGTATTGCAAAAGATTCAGATGCGATTGTATGTGTTATAGGTGATTGTCTTGCACAAAACGGAGAATACCGCGACAGAGCAAATCTCGAATTGTCAGGTTATCAGAAGGAACTTATAGAAAAACTTGTAAATACTAAAAAGCCTGTCATAGCCGTACTTGTAAACTGCAAACCACTATGTATTTCCTATCTTAAAGATAAATGCAGTGCCATTATTGAAATGTTTAACGGCGGTGACTTTGGCGGTCTTGCCGTAGCTGAACTAATAAAGGGTATGTTTAATCCAAGCGGTAAGCTGTCAATATCATTCCCTCAGCACAGTGCCCAAACTCCATGCTATTACAATCAATATACCGGCTGGCACGGCGGTCAGTATGTTGATCTTAACAAAGGCAATGTATATACATTCGGCGATGGTCTTTCCTATTCCGAGTTTAAATATTCAAACCTTCGACTTTCAAAAACAACAGCTTCCGCAGATGACATAATAAAAATTTCTGTTGATGTTACTAATAATGGAGATATGGACGGAAAAGAAACCGTTATGCTTTTTGTAAATGATGTTGTAAGCTCAATACTAACTCCAACAAAAGAACTTAAAGGATTTGAAAAAGTATTCATAAAAGCCGGGGACACTAAAACTGTCACTATTAAATTACCGATTAAAGAACTGTCAATAGTGACACCTGATTTAAAATACGTTGTTGAAAGCGGCGAATTTGAAATAATGGTAGGAAGAAATACACATGAATATTTATCTAAGATACTTACTGTAAAATAAGTAAAAATGCGGTCAATTTAATTTGACCGCATTTTATGTATTTTATGATTTTTTCAAAATATCTTCAAAAGTAATTTTTTCCAATTCCTCCGAAAGAACTTTTTGTACTCTATATAACTGTTTTTGAATACGGCATACACCATCGTTTTTACATATACCGGATTCCTCCATACATTTATTTATAGCTATCTTGCCGTCAATAACTTCAATAACATCTTTTAGCGTAATTTCAGACGGAGCTTTATTAAGTACATATCCACCGTTTACACCTCTGTATGATTTTATAATTCCCGATTGAACTATTTTTCTTAAAATCTTTAGCGTAAATCTATATGGTATTTCATTTTTTTCAGCAATTACTTTGGCTTCAATTTGCCTACCTTCTTCCGCTATCATAGCCACGATTCTAAGTGCATAATCCGCTTCACGTGTTATTTTCATGTCCCCATCTCCTTTTCAACAATTTTCAATATTTCTTCTGCATAAGATACCGGCGTTCTGCCATTTATAACTTTGATTTTATAATCACAATTATCGTAAAACTTTTTTCTGTCATCAAATCTCTTTTTAATTTCTTCTATACTGTCATTACGCATAAGCGGTCTTGTTTTTCTCGCCTCTTCAATACGTTCACATATAACGTCAAAATCCGGTGACAAATTAAATATTATACCGTTTTCCCTAAGTTTTTCAATATTTTTCGTATTCAATACTACTCCGCCGCCGGTAGCGATAACTGTATTATCATTTTTTGACGCCTCACATACTGCCTCATATTCCATTTCACGAAAATACTTTTCTCCGTACTTATCAAATATTTCGTTAATACTGATTCCTGCCTTTTGAACAATCATATCATCTGTATCAACAAGCTCATATTTTGACATCTTTGCTATTGCCTTGCTTATCTCAGTTTTTCCCGACGCCATAAAACCGGTAATTACTATATTCATCTTTTAAATACCTCCCTTTTGATACGTTCACCCATATCCTCCGGAAGTTTCTCGTCTGTAAACAATTCGTATGCAATTATACCCTGATATATAAGCATTCCCAAGCCATTTAATATTTTAGCACCTCTATTTTGTGCTTCTTTTAAAAACAACGTTCTTGAAGGATTATAAATCATATCTACAACAGCTGTTTTTTCATTTATAAAAGATAAATCCTTTATTTGGTCAATGTTATCAATAGGAAGTACATTTTCCTGAGGTTCCATTCCTGCTGAAGTAGTATTTATCACTATATCAAATTCTCTATCCGTTATGGACGTTTTAATATCAAAGTTTTTTGTATTTTTTATGTCCCCGGCAAGACTTTCCGCCCTGCTTTGTGTACGGTTTACAACTGTAATCTCAGATGCACCGTTATCTATAAGTCTTATAACAGTCGGACGCACTACACCTCCGGCACCTATAATTAAAATTTTACTGTCCCTAATATGTATATCTTCCTTTTTTAGTGCCATACAAAAACCATCTGCATCTGTATTATAGCCGTAAAGGTTACCTTCCCTATTCACAACAGTATTTACAGAGCCCAGTTCTTTTGCACCGTCAGTTACACAGTCAAGATATTTCATAACTTCTACCTTATGAGGTGCAGTTACATTTATACCCTTTATATTTAGTGCACGCATACCATTTATTGCACTTTCCAAATCCTCAGGTGCTACTCTCCATGCAATGTATACATAATTTTTATGTATCTGTTCGGATATAAAGTTGTGCATAGCAGGTGAGAAGCTATGCTCAACAGGATACCCGATTATTCCAAGCTGTTTAGTGTGTCCGTTAATTTCTATCATTGTATATCCCCATTCACATAATAGTTATTATTTTATTATATCACACTTTTAAATTTTTGAACAGTATAAATTTCATTTTTTTGAATTAGCCTTAAAAATTATTGACACTAAAAAACCAAAAATTAACGCAGCTGCAATACCTCCGGCTGCAGAGGTAAAACCGCCTGTAAATATTCCCAAAAGACCATGTTCGCTTACTGCCTTTTGTGCACCTCTGCAAAGATTATATCCAAACCCAGTCAAAGGAACGGTTGCACCGGCACCGCCAAAGTCAACAATAGGCTGATACAGTCCTAAAAGCTGTAAAAATACTCCCGCCACAACAAATGTAACAAGAATTCTTGCAGGTGTCAGCTTTGTTTTATCAATTAAAATTTGACCTATTGTACATATAATTCCGCCTACTAAAAAGGCCTTTAAATATTCCATCAAACTCCTCCTTTCAGCATTCAATCGCAACAGCGTGTGCTATTGCCGGTATGCTCTCACCTTGGTATACTATCATCGTATTCATAAGTGCCCCTGTTGCCATAACAAGAATACGCTTTAAATTACGTCTTTTAAGTTCACGATACACATACCCGCAGAAAACACTTCCGCAGCAGCCACATCCGCTTCCTCCGGCATGAACGTCCTGTTTTTCTATATCAAATATCATTTTACCGCAGTCTTTATGTTTGTACTCAATATCATATCCTTCGTCTTTCATAAGTTCCACTAATATATCAGAACCAATCACACCCAAGTCACCTGTAAGTATCAAATCATAATCATCAGGTGTTCTTCCTGTATCTGAAAAATGTGCAGTCAAAGTGTCTATTGCAGCAGGTGCCATTGCTGCTCCCATATTTGTTATATCTGTTACACCTTTATCAATTACTTTTCCGGTAGTAACGTGGGTAATTTTAGGTCCGTCACCCTTTGACGAAAGCACTGCACACCCGGCACCCGTTACTGTCCATTGTGCCGACGGTGCCCTTTGTCCTCCGTATTCAAGGGGAGTTCTGAATTGTTTTTCTGAAGAACAGAAGTGACTCGATGTAAGACACATAACCTTTTCAGCAAAACCTCCGTCGACAAGCATTGAACCTATGGAAAGACTTTCTGTCATTGTTGAACAGGCACCGTAAAGACCAAAAAAAGGTATATCAAAATCACGTACACTGTAATGTGCACCTATACACTGATTTAACAGGTCACCGGCAAGAATATAGTTCACATCACTTTGTTCTAACTTCGCTTTATCAAGTGCAAGACGCATTGTTATTCTCTGTAATGTACTTTCTGACAGCTCCCACGATTTTTCACCAAGAGAATCGTCCTCAAGAATTTTATCAAAGGTATCTCTCAAAGGGCCTTCTCCCTCTTTCACACCGGCTATTGACGCAGTTTCAATTATAACAGGCTTTGTTTCAAGTTTTACTGTCTGTTTTCCTATCCTTCTGTTCATAAAATCAACTCCTTTTCCATTAGTTTTATCATAAAGCATGATTTTATTCTAAAAGTTTAGAAGCGTTACATAGATGTCATAAATGTTTTATTGACAGTCATATATGTTTAGGATATAATAAAAATGAATTTAAAGAAAACAGAGGTGAGAACGATGATATATATTACAGGAGATACCCATGGTTCCTTTGAGCGAATTGCTAATTTTTGCAAAATGATGAATACTACCGAAAAAGATATTATGATAATATTGGGTGACGCAGAAATAAATTATGAAGGCGGACTTTCTGATTTTTTAAAAAAGGATTATCTTTCGTTCTTTCCGATTACTTTCTTATGTGTCCACGGCAATCACGAACAACGCCCCTCATCAATACCAAGTTATAAGCAAAAAAACTGGCATGGAGGAACTGTTTACTATGAAGATGATTTTCCAAATATACTTTTTGCAAAAGACGGTGAAATATACGACTTAAACGGCAAAAAGACACTTGTCATAGGCGGTGCATACAGCGTTGACATGTATTACAGACTTATGAAAAATCTACCATGGTTTCATGATGAACAGCCTAATGATGAAATTAAAATGTTTGTTGAAAAACAGCTAAACCGTGTAGGCTGGAAGGTAGATGTTGTTTTGACTCACACCGTACCTTTAAAATACGAACCCGTGGAAATGTACTTAGATGGTATTGACCAAAGTAAAGTAGATAAAAGTACAGAACAGTGGCTTGATAAAATTGAAGATAAGCTCGATTACAAAAAATGGTACTGCGGTCATTATCATACTGAGAAAATAATTGATAAGCTTGAAATAATGTACCAAAATTTTGGTGATTTTTATGAATAATTGGAGGACAAAATAATGAGTATAACAAAAAAACCACCTATGGGCTGGAACAGCTGGGATTGTTACGGTGCCAGTGTTCGTGAAGAAGAAGTCAGAAAAAACGCCGAGTACATGGCAAAAAATCTTAAGGAATACGGCTGGGAGTATATTGTTGTTGACATACAATGGTTTGAGCCGACAGCAGACAGTGCAGATTACCACGAAAATGCTCCACTCATTGCTGATGAATATTCACGTCTTATGCCTGCAGTAAACAGATTCCCTTCAGCTGCAGACGGAAATGGATTTAAAGCCTTAGGTGATTACATTCATTCATTAGGTCTTAAATTCGGCATACATATTTTAAGAGGTATCGCTAAACAGTGTGTTCGTGAAAACAGTAAAATAATGAGTACCGATAAAAGAGCCGCTGAAATCGCTGATTTCGGCAGTGTATGTTCTTGGAACGGCGATATGTGCGGAGTTGATATGTCACGGGAGGGTGCACAGGAATACTACGACTCTATTGTTAAAATGTATGCTGACTGGGGCGTTGACTTTATCAAAGCTGACGATATTGCAAGACCATATCACAAAGCTGAAATTGAAGCACTTTACAAAGCTATTAAAAAAAGCGGACGTGATATTGTACTATCTGTTTCACCCGGTGAGGCTCCTCTTTCTGAGGCAAAACACCTATCAGAACATACTGATATGTGGCGAATGACCGACGATTTCTGGGACGGCTGGGAGCAGCTGAAAAAAATGTTTGACTATTGCCGTGACTGGTTCCCATACGTAGGCAAAGGCTGGCCTGACTGTGATATGCTTCCTTTAGGCAGAATAGGTATTCGTTCACACGGCGGTGACAGAATGACTCGTTTTACCGCCGATGAACAAAAAACAATGATGTCACTTTGGTGTATGTTCCGTTCTCCCCTTATGTTCGGCGGTGATATGGTATATAATGACGACTTTACGTTATCGCTTATGCAAAACAAAGAACTTATTAATATAAACCAAAATTCACATGCCGGACGTGAAGTGTACAGAAAAGAAAACGAAATTGTCTGGGCAGCAAACGGTGACAGA
>CALXQE010000070.1 GCA_944390495.1 uncultured Clostridia bacterium | reverse complement strand
ACAGAATTGACCCGCATTAGCAACCAGCTATAACGGGTACTAAGGCGGGTCAATTTTAAACGTAAAAGTGGGTCAATTCTACTTGACAATCAACAGGAATAACTGCTTCCCTGGTCTGAGCAGCTGCCGGAAATCTGCCGGAGCAAAACAAAAACAACGAATGTGTAAACCGGCCGCCGGGAAACGGCGGTCAAAAAATGCGTTGGCACTTATGATTTACCGTGTACAAATAAACCTCCAAACTGGTAAGTCTATCTTACATCAGTTTGAAGGTTTATACAAACTTTGGGCTCTCTCGGGCTGTTAGCGGCTTTTCTTTTGTAAGCGCTTTATAACCTATGAATTAGATTCCTACAGCAATTCCCTGTTCTTTTTCTGCGGCAGACGCTGTGAACGGATTAAAGCGCTTCACTTTGAAAAAGATAGATCCTGCCTCTATTATAAACGTTTAGATAATGGGCGATTTCAGCGACTTCGGGATTCTTCAGAAGTAAGAAATCTTACTCGATACCGCTGGCTTTATGTATTAAAGAATCCTTCTGAATAATATGGATAATATCTATATATTTTTTCAAACTTACATATTTCTTCATATTCTATCCCACAAAACATTTTCTCATGTTCAACAAAATCTTCTTTTGATATAGGAAGATTCTGTAATATCAATTGAATTTCCTTATTTGTTAATTTTGGAATATCTATTGCGAAAATATGCTCATCACATGACATAAATACATATTTATCAAACAAATTGCTATTCTTTACTTTTTCTTTTAATTCTTTATCTACCAAAATTCCCCCAATAGTCATCATAGGAGCCCCATCTTTATATGTCAAAAATAGTAATTGTAAATATTCTATATGTTTTTGACCTAATCTATTTCTCATGTTAATAGTTTTATTTATTTGATTATCTATTAGTTTTTTAATAACAATCGGCATTTTTTTTGATGTATAATTTTTTTTATCAATCCTTTCATCAAAAAAATCTCCTACACTATTTTTGAAAGATTCCATTTTTTCCGATGCTTTTTCGCCTTTAAAGGAATAATTACATGACACGAAAAACATACTTCCAACATTTAAATTCCTACAAATAGTTTCAACATCAAGAAGCATAGTATCTTCAAATGAATTATCATAATCTAACCATATCAAATTCATTTTTTGATCAAATCCATCAATTTGAGGAAGCACTTCATTAGTTGTTCCGTACCACATGTGGATACATTTCAACGGCTTATTAAATTCATATCTAATTTGCCGTTCTTTTTCTGCCTCAATGCTAATCATATCTGTAATGCCAAACTCATTATGAAGCAAAAGAAAATCAGTAAAATATTTTGCTCCGAGACCTATATATCTCATCTCTCCATCTGCTCTTAGCAATTGTACTTCTCGAATCAAGTCACATAGCATTTTTCTCTCTACGGATTTGGCAGGGCGAACCTGATAATTTATCTTTTGATCACTTCCTGGCATATGTCAACACTCCGCATCCTTATAGTATTCAAACGTTTTCTCTCCAACTTCTCTATAGGATTTTACACCTAACACTTTTTTTAGTTCTTCGGCCTCTTCCTTTGGTTTTTTGTAATTTATTGTTACATTTGGAACAGTGATTACTGATACATTTTTAATACTCACTACTCTGTTTTCTTTAACTTTGTTAACATTTTCTATTGTCATTTCAGTTCCGTGCATTTTTGCAATTGTTTCTTCTATGCCATCATCGTTGTCTTCAGTATTTTTCCTTATGTCATCTAATATATTTTTGACAATTTTAAAAATTTCAAGCATCTTTTCTCTTGCTCGTAAGTATATTAATGATGTTTCATCAAGTCCAGTTTTTGTAGTATTCCATGGTAATTGCTCAGGATGTTTAGAACTAAAATAGACAATTCCTCTAAAGCCCGCATAATTATTGTGAAATACAATACCGCTACTTTTATTTTCCATATCCTTCCATGTCGTCAGTGAAGTTTTGTCCGCAGCTACTACTAGCCTTCCATTACAATAGATATACCATCCAGCTTTTTCAGGTGGATATTTTTCCCCCCCACGAGGTGCTATCCCGCTCAATATCTTTACACTGACTTCTCCATCTTGATATTCCTCCTTAATGGGTTTTATTTCTTTATTATCAATTAAAGATATATTATTTCCGACTAAAGTTTTGTCATTTACAATAATTGCTATACCGTATGCAATATCCAATCCAACTCGACGTTGAATGTGTTCTATAACCTCTTTTTCAAATTCATCACTATTCAATTCTGTCGCAATTTCTAAATTTAAATCTGTAACTTCTATTTTTGTCCCTGTGTCTTTTTCTGAATTATTCATGTTCTCTTCATATGATGAAAAACTGAAATCCCAATTTCCATCATCTTTTTCCAACCATTCTTTTACATCAAGATTTAGTTGAAATTCTGTCGTCTTAGTAGTAGAGTGTATTGAAAAATTATTACCAATCTTAAATAAAGCCCTTTTCATACCGATTCCAAATATACCGGTTGTTTCTGTATTGCTACTTTCGACTGTTTTAGGACGTCCAAATCTAAAAGCAGAATTGGCGGCGACATCTAGTGGGATTCCCCCGCAATTATCTTCTATTATAAATTTACTCCTGTCAAATTTTACGCAAATTTTTAGACCAGAATACTGATTATTTTTTCTGATACGTCTTGCACCATCGATACTATTGTCGATCAATTCAATAATAGCCTGTTTCAACAAGATATCTCGAACTAGCATATTGACAAAAAATTCTTTGGTAGGACTAGCTTTCACAACATTATCCATAAATCATTCAACCCCCTTTGTTTTTATTATTCCTCATTTTCTGAACAAAATCCCAATAACTTTTGGTATATGCATATGAATCTGAAAAAACATTATTAACTGCTGTATATAATTGTGGCTCGTGTTGCTGCATGGCTTCTAACTCGTCTTCAAAATTTTTTGAATACGGACATCCCGCACATCCAGTCCTTTTCAGGCCATATTCACTATAACATTTGCTGTTTTGAATATTATAATGCGTTTCATACACGTTTTTTGTATCTGCTAAATACCAAAAAATAGGTCTAAATTCATCACAGCTATCATTGGAAGAAAAACATGTTTTATAAGCGCTTTTTCTTGCTCCGCCTTCAGCTTTTCTAACAGCATACATATTCAAATCAAATTTTTCCTGTTCTTTAAAACGTTTGGCAACCAATTTTTTTGCATAATAACAGCATTTGTTAGAAATATTAAATTGTGGTGGATTAGCGACCATAAACTCTTTCAAATACTGGTTATATGCAATATTAAAGCTACTTTCTTTTCCGTCCGATTTCTGTTCAAAATCATTACACCACCACCTCAGTGCGGCTCTGCACTGAGGATATCGTTGTATTAGGATATCAAAGGGGTCATCTTCCCATTGAAAATTATGCCTTTGTAATCTTTCAATCCATTCACTTACTTGCTTTGATAAAAAAGGTTGTCCATAAGTTTTGCAACAAAGTGGTACTGGTTTTATAGCACGTATTCTCCGAATCTCTATTCCGTATCGTTGTTCTAAATATGCTAAATGTTCTTTTGTTGCATTGAACTCCAACCCGGTATCAAAAAAAACATATGTAATTTTGTTAGCATTGTCATATTTCTGACATAGGTCGACTAAAATGTCACTATCACTCCCTCCACTAACAGAGCATAATATTTTTTCATATCGCTGTAATTTAGCATATGTAATTATTATAGAATTACCTATAAGATTATTTTTAGGTGCTTGTGCTAATATTTCGTCAAGATTCATCATTTTTCCCTCGTTAAATGACATCTATATCGCTTACCATTGGCGAAAGATTTATTAAACATATTCTATCAAAAATTCTTTTTTTATTCAGATAAATATATTATACTCTGGTTATATTGCTTTCTCAATGAATTTTTACTTTCAGTAACCTTATGCGCAGCTTAAATGCCAGATAATGAATTTGCTCCCATGTAGCTTCATCATGGTAAAGTGAAGTAATAGCAGGTGCTGAAAAGGAGCGTGGTGAAAGTGAAAAATAAAAAACATTTCATTGACATTGATGAAACCATGTTTATTAAGAGCTATTATAGAACGGAGGAGAAGTGAATCTGTTCATACGTCCTCGTTGTTTTGGCAAGACACTCAACGAGCATGCTGAAGTGTTTTTTGAAATCAGCTACGCCCCGGCATTGTTTGACAGGGAGAAGAACTCATTGATCTGGTAAAGGACTGGTTCCGGACGACAATTCTTACGTATTCCAGCGGGATCAATCGGTCCTGTGTGGAGTTTACCGTTAGAGATGTATCTACAATTTAGGATATGCTACAGGATTATCTGTAAGATTCCATCCGCGTATGTGATGCGGTGGTGTAGAAGCGTTAGTGCAGAGCGAAAGTGGAAATATGTGGTCAGGCTTCGGTGGAGAGGAATGGAGAAGATCCTAAAATACAGAATTAGATTTTATGAAAAAGAATGTATGGTGGTCAGAGCGTTGTTTGCGGGATTATCTGCCTACCCTATGGAGCAACATTAAAAATACAACAGAATACCCACGCAGAGGGAGAAAGGGAAGCACATGGACAGCCTATTCAGCACCAACAACACAGATACCGTCCGTTCCAGCCGGATTATCTACACCCCGTCTGTCTTTGCACGTTCCAGTCTGATTCATCTGCAGGAGACGGGCACCCTTCAGGCCCTGCATCCTCATAAGAGCGAGCGTATAGGACTCCACTCCTGCCTGTTTTTCACGGTCCTTTCCGGTACGGGAAGGCTGGTCTATGGAGGCGTCGT
>CALXQE010000069.1 GCA_944390495.1 uncultured Clostridia bacterium | reverse complement strand
ATACTGTACCTGAAAAAATCAAATTAACAGGAAGTGATATACAGTGGCTACAACAAAAATATGGAACATAAAGGGTAGACTTGATTCACTTATCAATTATGCAGCAAATCCTGAAAAAACTGACAGTAATAAATTTATGGAAACGCAACTGAAAGCACTTCATGATGTTATGGAGTATGCTTCGGATGAATACAAGACTGAAAAAAGCTTGTTTGTATCGGGTGTTAATGTTACACCCGATACTGCTATTTATAAAATGCATCAAACAAAGATAAGGTTTGGTAAGACGGATGGAATAATTGCTTTTCATACCGTACAAAGTTTTAAACCGGGAGAGGTAACTCCTGAAATAGCTCATAGCATTGGTGTAAAGCTTGCGAAAGAAATGTGGGGAGATAGGTTTGAGATTTTAATAGCTACGCACTTGAATAAAGACCATATCCATAACCATTTTGTAATCAATTCTGTTTCTTTTATTGACGGTAAGAAATATTATGACAATACTGCTAACTATAATCAAATGCGAACTGTGTCGGATAAACTTTGTGAGGAGCATAATTTGTCAGTTATACAAAATCCAAAGGGTAAGGGTTTGCACTATGCCGAATGGAAAGCATTAAAAGAGAGTAAACCAACAATCAGAGATTTGATTCGTTATGAAATTGATGAAATTATAAAGTGTTCATATACATATAAGGATTTTTGGAAGATACTAAAGCAACGAGGATATGAGGTCAAGCATGATGTAAAGTATGTTGCGTTAAAACCTGCTTATTCTCAAAGATATATACGCCTAAAATCACTTGGAGAAAATTACAGTGAGGAAACAATACAGAGGCGTATTGCTATGGCGAGAAATGGAATAAAGTCATTGGATAAACCTGTTCCTAATTATAATGATTGGCTAAAAAAATATGAACATAAAAAGCTGAAAGGATTTAAGGCTTTGTATTATCATTATCTGTATTTGTTCGGTAAAATACGCAAAAAGGAAACTCCTCAAAGAGTATCGTTTTATATGCGTGAGGAAATTATAAAGTTTGAACGTTATAAAAAGCAATTTCAATATATATGCGATAATAATATTGAAACTTTTGAACAACTGCAAAGCCAAAAGATATCTGCACAAAATGAAATTGATGAATTAGTAGCAATACGAATGGGAATGTATGGAAAAACTGAAAAGGATAAAGAACGGATTGAGCTAACTAAAAAAATCAAAGAACTTCGTAAAAATGTACGTATGTGCAAAAATATTGGAGATGATTCAAATCGAATTAGTGAAATGTATAAGAAGGCTTTAGAGCTTGAAGAAGAATCAAGCAGAGAAAATGGAATGAAATGTAAACTTTATAAAATTTATGAAAGGCAACTATAAAAAATAATGAACATCAAATGATAATGCCCAAATGCATATTTATATAGAATATACATCCTTGCACAGTTTAATATGTATAATTGATATAATGTATAATAAAATTATCATTTTGAGTTTACACAAAATGGGTGATACTATCTATTTATAATAATTATAAGAGGTTAATAAATACTAAAAATATGTATTTATAATTTATGTGCAATTACCGTAATAATTTTTAATTGATTTGCTGTACAATGGGAAAACATAGATGTATTATCTGATGTGACACCTATGCTTAAAATGAGGACTGATTCAGCGATTACGGTATTACCACCTAAGTTTAGTTTAGATGACTGTGAACTTGTATATAATGATATATGCTGTATAGATTCTGTAAAGTTGACCGTGCAAAACAGTGGAGTATGGGCATTGGATGATAGTCATGTACAGCTTTTGATATTACAGTATATCTAATTTTTTCGAGTGGATTGGCAGCTGTTAAGCTGAATGATATGTGGAGATATATAAATACAGATAAAAACTCACAAAAAAACGAGTATGCATACACAGGGTAAGTATACTCGTTTTAAATCACATTCAGCTACCAATACATTAGCATATGATTGCTGTGCCAATTCTACCTATAATTCTATATTCTAAACAATGAAATAGAATATATATGAATTATTTATATTATGTATCATCAAGTCCATTCCGCTTCACCACTTAAAATCATTCTTAATGATTTAAACGGATATTCGCCGCCGTCGTATAATTTTATTATTGGATCAGTTTCAACCTCGCCGACAAACATTCGCTGTACAACCATTGTAGGTGAATCAAGAGAGTTATATATCATCTGCATTGCATCACCGCGTGTTATATATGACTTATCATCAATGTTTGAATTTTTAGTTATTCCAAGATTTTTGGAGTATAACAAATACCCGTCAGGGTACCCTCCTGCATTTTGGGCATAGAGGTCAAAGCCTAAAACTGATATAAGCATTTTCTGTAGTTCTTGACATGTTATTGCATCATCAGGACGAAATGTATTATCATCATATCCTTGAATAATATGATCATAGAATCCAATTTCTATATATTTTGTAGCCCAATGAGATGTTGAAACATCATCAAATATCTGTTCATTGGCCTCTTGACCATCAAATAAATCATTTCCCTCAGCAATACAAATCATCTTGATTGCTTCCGCTCGAGTTAAATTGTCATCAGCTCTTATATTGGAGGTGTCAGCTATAATTTTAAATTTATATAAATCGTTTATTACATTTTCAGCTGGTTGAGTCGCAAAAGAAATTGTATTGGTTGACAATGCAACCAGCATAATTGATAACACCGTTATAAAACATTTAATTTTCATATTTTCACCTCATTTCATGTGTGAATGTTTTAATACTCACTTAACGAACCAGAGACATTGGTTGATCCAGATGTAGCTTGTAAATGCACTTTGCAACTACCAAGTAAATTATAATACTCACTAAGTCCATCCATTTCAACTACTGTCGTTGAGGTTGATATCTCTCTGTACGGACCGAGTTTAGTCCCATCATTCTTACATACTTGTAATTTCAATCTCACTGATGGTTTTTGATTTAATCTTAACACCATTGTGTCATCATCTGTAATAAGATAAGACTCTGAACCATCTTTTAAGTTTGTCAAAAAACTTCCCGTCGTGTTAATTGTTTGATTGAATGTAAACGTATAATTTGGGAGTGTCATAAGCGAAGCCTCAGACGCTGGTTCATATCGAATATCAAAATCCTGAGTTTCTGGATTAAAAGTTAATATCTGTACTGTGTTGTAGAAATCTACATCGTCAACATTTTTAATGTTTGCTGCAAATGTACTGATACTCATAGCCGATACTGCCATAATAGCCGCCAAACCTATTGGAATAATCTTTTTTAGTTTCATAATAAATCGTCCTTTCTAATTTTAATAATCTTTGTATATACAAACTTAGAGTATAATATTTGTTACTTATTATATTGTAATATAGATTTATTATCATTGTAGGAAATAATATCATATTGTGTTAATAACTTGATAGTGGAGTTATATTACAAACCAGTCATATCGTTATATACAAATGTACAGGCATTTGATAAGCTTACTGTCAGTATTAGTATACTGCATATTATTTTTCAGATGATTACCAAATATCTTGATTATTTTATTCCCATGTATCATTTTCATTTACGGCATAATTTGACAAATACCATTTACTTTCCTGTTTTTCAAACATCATATAGTATTTTTTATTTTCGTCAAGCTCCGTAAACTTATCATTTACAACTGTAAACGGTTCTTCCGTGTGATACATGCTTCCGTCTGTGTTAAACAGTGCAAAATCGGGTTTTATTGTATATTCTTCATCTGATATCTTTTCTATTGTGCAGTACGCATAAAATGCATCAGACACATCAATCGGCGACTCTTTCGTATAGTATCCAGTATTGGTTCTGTCATCTGAAAGTATCATATCCTTTAAAGTTTTTAATGGAAAATTTTTATTCGTTCCGTCACTTGTAACAGAAATTTTTTGTACTTCCATATTGTGATTTTCATCAATAACTGTCAAAGATACAATATCTTTTAGCGGCATGTCTATTGTGTTGTCTAAAACTTTTGATGCCTGTTCTCTGTTTATGTATGAATTAAAATCTGAGATATCCATTCCTGATATAAAGCCGTATTTTTTTGCGGTTTCAATGTAACCTGAAGGGTAGCCGCTGTTTTTCTCAGCTTCTAAAATATATCCGTCTTTACCTAAAGAAGCAACTGCCATTTTTATAAATTGAGCAAATGTCATATTTTCATTCGGTCTAAACGTTCTGTCCTCAAAGCCATCGATTATACCTACACCTGTTAGAAAATCAATATACTTATATGCCCAGTGGTTTTGATCACAGTCGGAGAATTGACTTGGACGAGCTGTATTTTGATAATTTTTATCTGTAAATCCCATACATAAGGACAATAATTTTGATGCCTCAGCTCGTGTTAAATTATTTTTCGGTCTAAATGTATCGTCCTCAAAGCCGTTTATTATTTTAAGTTCAGATAGTTCATTTATTGAGTCAATAAATATAGAATTTGATGTGTCGCTATAAGCAAACACGCTTGTCCCCATAGAAGCTATAACCAAAATAATAAGAGGTATTTTTATAATTTTTTTCATAATATTATCCTCCTATAAACTATTATTTTTGATGGAACTGTTTGGTGAATTTTATATATTACTGTGTTGACATTGTTCCTCTGGCAACAACATTTTCTGCAGTAGATGAAAGTAAAATTCTGTATGAATGTGCATCCTCTAAATTTTCAAATAAAAGTGTTGAACCAACATGGAATGGACCGACCAGAATATTCCCGTTATGATCTGTTTTGTATTCATCATCTGTAACATCATAAAGCCCTTGATATCCAAATGTATATTCATTGTTACGGTCAAAATTGAGTACAATAGTATCTTCAGCTTGTAAGAATATATCAGTTTTTCCATCCAGTGAACTCAAAATTGTATGAAGTGGATACTTTGCAATAACTTTTGAAAATGGTGCATTAGATGCTAACGTAGAAAATGTATTTTCCGGTAATTCTCCTGGTTCATACACAGTCATTTTTATTCCATCATCCAACAAAACGACTTCTTTTGCCAAAGCATCCACGTTCATGCTCATAATTGATAATGCTGTCACTGCTGTTAATCCTAATTGAATAATCTTTTTAAAATTTCTCATAATAAATCTTCCTTTCTAATTTTTAATCTCTTTTACACATGCAACTTTAAAATATACTATAATAATATTGATAGGTCTTGTTTTTTTACATATATACTATGCAGTATATGTAATTTTTTTGTTTGATATTTTGTTGCCACTATGAATTTACTTACTGAATTTTCTAAACTTGTCCAATTTTTTGGGTGCTTGTGGCTGATAAAATTTGCCCAAACAGGTGACATTTACAGAATGTACAGCAACAAGCATTGCACACATACATAAAACACCGATACACTTATGAATCAAATTACTAAATCTTTTCATTGCATTTCCTCCTTTCCTAAAAATTTATATATTTTTGTCTTATGTACTCTACCAGCATAGATAGGCAAGTACTCAACATTCCTAATATAATACACAAGCTCAACACAGGTAAAATACCATATGAAGTTATTAAACATACTAAACATATCACACAATATATTATTGATAATTTATAACTTTTCTTTTTAAATTTCAAACGTTCATTACTATTAATAAAAGGTTTATTTACATGGGCTATGGGTGCTATTGATAATGTTATTATAAAATGTATTACAAGTCCGATAGCTATAAAAGGCATGTACATATTTAAAGGCATATATTTTATAATAAAGAGAACCAGTATGTAGACTACATTAGAAATTACTATACAACCAGTATGAGAATTAGCATGAAATCCCCCCATTGATTCTCTTAATTGTATAAATACATACATATAAACAATAGTTTCTAAGATAGTTCCTGTCAATAACATAATTACAACAGTAACTAACCAATTAATCACTTCGGCAATTATTATTTCATAACCATAGGAATATATATCAAAATCCTTTTTTGTTATATAATTTTTTTTAACAAAAAAGTATGCCAACCTTTTAGAAATTTTTGAAATCATTAGTGATTCCTCCCTATAACTAAAGGTTAGCATACTCTTATTTTTAAGTCAACAGATTTTCTCAAACATCACCGCTGTTTCCTAAACAACATCATATACTGTTAAATGGTGTTGAATTTTGAAGTGCAATATCAAGATTGAACACATCATCTGTAATTTTTGTATTCATTATTCCGTTGTATTTTTTTACAACATTTTTTATATTCTTCATGCCTAAACCGTGATTTTTTTTATCTGACTTTGAAGTGGCAAGATTTAACGAGGAAGCAATTGTGGAATTTTCTATATGGATACTTATAATATCGTTCGTAATGATTATCTCAATATAAACATAACCTGTTTTATATTTTACTGCAGATTCGATAGCATTATCTATTGCATTGCTTAATAATCTGCAAACATCAGCGGCTTCAATATTTACCAATACATCTCCTATAATCTGTACCTTATATTCAATATTTTCTGACTGAGCTTTTCTTGCCCCGATATTAACGGCTGCATCAATGCTTGGATTATTTGTATATACTAACACAGATAATTCTTCAAGCGTATGTTGAATATCCGATAAATGGCACAAAGCTGTTTGTGTATCATTTCTTTGCAGATATTCGTTAATCATCATAATATGATTTTTAATATCATGCCGCAGAGTGCGAAGTTCAGTTTCATTTTCTTGCAGAAGTTTATAGTTTTCTGCCTCACTTTCGGCTAATCGTTCTATCACCTTTAAACGTATTTGCTCGGAAAAGGTTTCAAAAAAGTAAAACAGCATAAAATTCATGTACAAAATACAGAACAATGGTATGAAAACTAATATTGTGCTAACCTGCTGAGTTTGCATTAAATAAATATCAAATATAACCATACAAGCCACACTTAATATCGGGCATATAAAAAGGAAAATCCAATATAACAACGGTAAATCATGTATACGTTTGCTCAGTATTTTACCTACATACGCAGATAACCATAATCTGATAAAGCACGATAACATTGCACCTGTGATATAAGTTATATCATCTCCGCCCATCATACCGTATGAAATGCCTGAAATTGTCATAATTACAGCTGCCAATATATCTGAAAATATTATAATAACTATAAATATTGCCCCTATAAAAAGTCTTTTTTTAAGAGTGGAAACAAAAATGACTTGAGTTATCGCTAAAAACAATAAATATCCAATAATTAAATTAATTGCTGTTCCTAATCTGAATATGCTGCTTAATGTCACAAGTGTGATTGCAGCAGCTACTGTTATTATTCTCACGCTGCTTGATACTGTTTTTTTATCAAAGATTAAAGTGCAATAAAACATTAATATAGCAATTTCAATTATAACGATTATAAATTCAAATACATACATATACATTCACCTACCATATTGGAAATTTTTATAAGTGTCAAGGATTTTATTTTTATACAACCTGCTTACCGGAATTTTAGTGCCATTGCATATAGTAATTTCTTTTAGAGTCATATCACTTATTTTTGATATGGAAACGATGAAACTTCTGTGGCATCGAACTAAATCGCAACCAGACAATTCTTTTTCAAATTCAGATAAAGGCTTATTCCATAATACCTCATCATTTGGCAATACTATTTTCAGATAATGTCCAATAACCTCAATAAAAAGAATATCAGCAATACGTACAGTTTTGTAATTACCCTTATATGTAACATTTATAAATTTATTTTTCCTGTTATACTCATCAAGTGTTTCTTTGATTTTTCTATGAATTACAGGTTGTGGTGCGGTTTTTAAAATGTATTGAAAAGGCTGATAATCATAACCGTCTACTGCTAATTCTGCATGAGATGTTATAAATGAAAAAATACAGTTTTGCCATTTAATCATTAATTTTTTTGCAACCTCAAATCCGTTCATTTCTTGCATTTCTATATCTAGAAAAATAACATCAAACGAATGATTTGATTGTAAAAGATCTTTACCGCATGTGAAAATGAAAATATCATTTCCTGTCATAACAGATTTGATTTTAGAGCTAAATAACTTTGCCGAATTTATATCATCATCACAAATAGCTATTTTCATAAACGAACCACCTTTATTCATAATTTTAAAATCATCTATGTTTTACGACATTCAATATGCCAGTTATCACTGAATATATTATATCCTCTGCATAAAAAGAAATCAATATATTCCACATCTTTGACGAAAAAAACTTGGGCATCAAATTTTACTTATTACCATGAACAAATCGCATCTTAATTTACACGCATATGTTACTAACAGTTATACCAATCCAAAATATACTTACTGCTTGGAATTATTCTTTGCAAACAAAATAAACTATTGCATCATCCGATTTTTTTATAACACAAAAGGGCAGAAAATTTGCCCTTAAACATCGAACATTTTGCACTACTTACATTTTACACAAATTTGAAAAGCCTAAATGAAACTTATTAATGACTAATTCTCTACAGCACAATATTAAAAAGCAGTTCATGATATAATTGCATCATATAGTCTATACATAGTTATAATTGACTGTTCCTTAGTATATACTTGTTTTGTATTGAATAAATTATTCTCATCTCCATTCACTACATCTACGCCTCTCATCCGAGATACACTTGTACGAGTTAGTTGTGATATATCAGCATCATTGAAATATTTATTGAATTCAATGTTACTTTTTGTTTAAAAAAATATTGATATCTATTTAAAATTGTATCTGCTTCTTCTCTTGTTATATATGAATTCGGTTCAAACCTATCTTCATCTACTCCGGATACTCTGATTTCATCACTTAAAATATTAATCTTTTTATAGTTTATATTTTCAAATGTACTGCAAAGATTTTAGTCTATTATAATTTCTCCGCCACAGATAGAATTTTCTTTAGAATTTACTGATTCATCTGATAAACGCTTACATAATACTGTTATTAGCTGTGTAGCCAACTTACAAAAATCTTCGCGTGAAATTCCATCGGTGTAATGGTCTGCAAGTTCATATGGTACAAGATTTTTGTTGCCGCCATATTCAAATTTAATTCTACCCATGTACTACAACCGTCTGTAACAAAATAATTAGGTGTTACTTAAGGAATAACAATGCTGCCGTCATTAGGTGGGTAGTGATAAGGAAGTATTGAAAATTTCACTACTTACCGACAGCAGGGAGTAAAAGAAAGTCAGGCATATCGCTTTTTACGGCTGTATGCTTGTTTTTGTTTATATGGGGGTAAAGTGCCACGCGATAGATGCTAAAAATACCCTTTTTATGCGAGTTCCAGGGGTAAAATAGACAAGGGAATGGTTTTATATACAAACCTTTGAAAATTGGCTTGTATCGTTCCACACAAAAAATACATTACATAATTATTAAAATGTAACTTAATGGCAAAAAAGAGAATTAAGTAAAACTCAATTCTCCTTATTTTCCTTGGATTTTATTTATCTGTTATTTTTACTAAAGTTTCTAATCTACTTTTATTTTTCGATCTACTCTTTTTTGCATAACCTAACTTTTCACAAATATATTCAATTTTTTGACAAAATATATCTTGACTCAATTTCGACATAAATAAAGTTCCGTTGTCATCTCTACAGCTACAATGCCACTGCTGTTCATCATCTAATGGATGCTCTGGACGAAAATCTCTTATATTGAATATCTTGTGTTCAATTTGTGTAATCCATGCAGCACCAACTTCCGTTAATGCTCCCCAAGATTGCTTTGTATGATTGCTGGTAACAAAAATTACATACATTTTTTGCGTAGAGTAACTATCCACAAAAAAGTCTCTTAAATAATTATATATACCGCTTTTACCTACATCACCTTCGGGAATTCGTGATACCTCATCATCACAATTTGTATATATTATATCAGATGGGGGAACATTATTAAATATGAGCATAGCATAAACAATATCAGCTAAATCTTTATCATGATATGTTTGACTGATTAGTATTTTTTTCTTTTGAGAATCAATAATACTTTTTATTCCCATATCTGGGCTGTTAGCATTAATTTCATCTGATAAAATGTTTTCAACTTTCTTGATTTGTGCTTCCTTTATTCCGAATTTTTGAGAAATTCGGCTTGCCGCTTTTTTACTAGCATTTCTTCTAAATCTATCAACCGATTGACGAAAATCTGCTTCATCTTTGCGTTGTTGTTCAAGTTTCTTTTCTTCTTTTTCCTTTTTATTTAAATCTACATAAGTATCTCGCATTTTAAGTATATCTGGCAAAAGAATTTTTCGAACATAATCTAAAACAGTTTGATATCTTTTATCGTCAGATTTATACCCTTGTCTGTTACTTAATGCCATGTCTGGCAATTCAGTCAATTCAAAAATATCTACATGAAGTTGACCTACTACATACACTTCAGGTAACTTATTTTGCCCCACTAATGGAAGAATATTAAATTCACCCATTTTATTGTTTGCATATAAGGAAATAAAATTATCAGGGAAATCTGTTAATTCTGCTTTTCTGCCTCTTGTTGTTAAGTATGTTCCTATCCAACCTTTAACCTCAACATTATACGAATGTTCTTCGCCCCATCTATCTTTCATAGAAATTGGAGCTGAATAAATTGGTTGATTTTTTAGCAACTCATCTTTTTTGTTTTCAAATGCTGTTTTAAAATGTTCGTTTAAATATGTAAAGTCATCTCCTAAAGTAATGAGTGTAGATAATTCTGCAATCATTTCTTTATCGAAATCTTTTATTGTTTCTTCTTCTGTCCCTCGTATTAGATGAATTTGAAAATCTTCACTAACCAGTGGAAAAATCTTTAACAAATTTCTTTTAATAGCTTTTAAAGTGCTGTGCAACTTATATTGAGGATTTTGCATAACAACAGCTGTCCCGTTACTTGTTATTCTATTAAAAGTAATATTTTCATCAGATATAGGGGTTAACAAATTATCATCATTAATATAACGCGATAAAATAAAACCTGATTTTTCACTATTAGAGATCGTTTTTATTAAAACATTTTCTGATACCGATAAGGCTGCGAGTTTTCCCACACCTTTTCTTCCCATCTTTTTTCTTTTTAGTGTTTTGGTTGTAGAGTCCTCATTATTATTTCTTGACACTTCGGCAACACTTAAATATTTTTTTATATCTCCATTCTGATAAGACATTCCCTTGCCATCATCTTCAACAGTTATGTCATCTTTATTAGAAATTATATAAACATTATGTGCTTCAGCATCATAAGCATTTGCGATTAATTCAGCTAAAATATAGTAAATATTTGTATACAAACTTGGACCTAATAGTTCCAAAATTCTTGGATCAATGCTTAATCTATATTCTTTGTTTTCCATTATCCATAGTCTCCTTTTTCGCCCTCTTCTTTGGTAAACTATTTATAATACTCTCGCCTATAATTTCTCCTAACCGTGGAGGAACTGCGTTTCCTATATGTCTTGCAATCGACTTCAAACATATATCATCATTATTACTAACAAAAGAATAGTTTTCTGGGAATGACTGCAACAATGCCCCCTCCCTTAAAGTCAATGCTCTGTTTTGAACTGGATGTCCAAAACGACCAGTTCCATAACTAGTAAATTGTGTGGTTATAGTCGGCGAAAGACCATCCCAGCCCATTCTACCGTACACAGAACTATAAGACTTTCCTGTATCTTTTTTATGACATTTTAGAATCAATTCTTCCGGCCAGTCTCTCCATGTACCATTTGGTTTAGATGCTTTAATTCTTTTTAAATTAATTTGCTTTAATGACGAAGAAACATGCAATCTATCAGTTGGGCATGTTATGCCTGCTTCAACTGCCGGGAGATTTCCTATTACTTCTCTAACAGTAGTGTACTTTTCTGTATGAGTTGGGGAAATCAATCTAATAATCTTTTTCTTTGATGCTAATAAAATTAACCTTCTTCGATTTTGTGCCACACCATAATTAGCTACATTAACGATGGAATAAGATACATTATAATTCAAAGATTTTAATGTATTAACAAAATCAGTAAAAACTTTTTCTTTTTCCAATTCAGGAACATTTTCCATAGAAATAATATGCGGCTTACATTCTGTAATAATTCTCGCAAATTGATACAACAAAGACCAATCCTTGTGATTGTGTCTGTTTTTTTTATCCTTTTGATGACTTGAAAATGGTTGACATGGGGCACAACCAACTAAAATCTTTACATCATATCCACGGAGTAATTTTTTTATATCTTTTCCAGTCACATAATCTACGCTTTTATGAATAAATTTAGAATTATTATTATGTTCAAATGCGTATTTGCAAGATTCGTCTAAATCTATTCCAGCAACTACTTTTATCCCTGATTTTTGTAATCCATATGTTAAACCACCAACGCCACAAAACAAATCAACTGCACCTATACTCATCTTATCTCACTTCCTATATTTTTCGTTACCATTATACTATTTGCAACTTGGTATGCAAGCATAATAGGGACTGCATTCCCAACCAATTTATAACCATCAGCAATATCTTCGTAATAAAATTTAAAATTATCAGGGAATGTTTGTATTCTTGCACATTCTCTGCCTGAAAGACGTCTATAAAGTTCTTCCTTGCTTGGTACGAATATTCTTTTATTTTTTCAACAAAAAGCATTTTAGGAGCCTGTGGGTGAATAGGCACATGTCTGCTACTAGCTTGTATTGTAAATGACTGTTCATCACAACTTCTACCTCTGTTTATTGACATATATATTGTTGAAAAACTGCCATTCATATATTCATGATTAGAAATTTCGCATAAATCTCCGTTTGTTTTATTCTTGTCTTTTGCTTTTATTGCTGTATCCTTTAAATCCCAGATAGCTTCTTCTAAAGTAATCTTTTTTTGATAGTGGAAATTTATATTCAATATTCCAGTCTTGTCTAAAGCCTATATAAAATACCATTTTTATATCTTGAGGAACATCATAATCTGCTGCATTGACCAAATTAACTGTAATATCCTGCATTGTCAAAATGATGTAAAATATTTTTAACAGCTTCTTTGTGTAGGGCGGCAAGCATTCACGAAACATTTTCTGCCACAAAAAATTTTGGTTGTTTATCTTTTAGTATCCTAATAAATTCATAAAATAATTTTCTTTGCCTGTCGTCTATTCCTCTTTTGGCACCTGCCTCGCTCCAGTTTTGGCATGGCGGACATCCTATTATTCCGTCGCATTCTAGAATTTCGTTAGAGAGAATATTTCTAATATCTCTACAATCAAGCGGGGTGTTGTGATTGTTTTATATGTCTCCTAAATAGTTTTATCATACTCGTTAGCCCATACAATATTAAAGCCTGCTTTCTTGAATCCTAAATCTAAACCATCTGTACCTGAAAATAAACTTATAATATTCATTTCCTAATCTCCTATATTTTATATGTAATCAACTTTGCTTATTTTAATTGTGTAGGATTGTTAGAATTTTTTATTTTTATATCAGCAACTTTTAAGCCTGCAATGTTTTTGCACATTTCTTCTAATGTTGGGTAATTATCAAATGAATAATATTTCTCATTATTTATTAGAGCCATAAAATTAAACTTCTTTGAATAATCTCGTTTGTATACATAATCAAATACACTAAACGGATTTTCTATACCCCATATTCCTCTAACACATAAATATGTAATACCAAGAGGGTCAATTCTGTTTACTTGCCCTAATTCTTTTGTTTCAGCAAATCTGACCCCACTAATGCTTTTTACACCGTTTTTTATGACTGTTTTAATTTGTTCATAAACTGATTTTTCTGCACAATAGTCATCACCATATACAAGCACTAAAGATTTAATATTATTGTCAACAACTACACCAACAGCATAAATCATATCTTTAACTGTCAAATTCTCACAAGTTCTACAAGTGTTTTTTATCATCGGACTATCCGCAAAAAGTTTTGCTTTTGGATAACTGCTATTCAATGTAAGTGGAGAATCATTTGACTCTATTTTTTTAACTTCTATTGCATCTCAACCTCGCAACATTGAACCAGGTGGACTGTTTTGATTTCCTAAATAACTAAAAACTTCGGACAACTTCTAATTTCTTATATTTTCATCTGATTCATTTACTGTTCCAGCAAAAATATCTTTAATATATTCTTTTAAAGCCTGATCCATATTATTGGTACGATTATGACTTTCTGAATACTTCCTTAATTCAAACTTAGGATTCTCTACCAATTGAATTATTGCATTAATTATGTTTGACATATTTACTTTACTCTTTGTTCTTAATATATTTTCGCTTTTGATACGGGCATCCTTTGGTTTTTCTGTATCAGCTGACATTAACCATGCTCCTGCCGCTTTAATTGCACCTTTAATTCTGTTTTCTACACATAACTTTATTATTATGCGCTATGTAATATTCTATAGTATACTTGCTTGTTTAGTTGTAAGAAAATCCATTTGAGCATACACTACCCAATTATAATACTAATTATATTATATGCCTTAATCGGAACAAAGTCAATACTAATCTCAAATATTATGTAAAGTGATGTAGATTTTTGTTTTGAGAATAAATTTTATAATAAACTAATTCGCAAATTTTGCATTTTTAGGTTTCAGAGTGTATTAGTATATTATGAAAATTATAATAAAAATAAAATATATCCATTATAAACAGTTATAGCCTAAATTTTTATAAATATTTCACTCTTTATTATATAGTAAATATCATGGTCATATGTTTTACAAATAATCAGGAATATGAAAAATTCTTAGCTAATGATTACACTTACTTATGATGGAAAGTTTATTGTACAGAAGGTGGATGAAGAAAACATAGATTTGTGGTTTGAACAAGTTAATAAAAGATTGACAGAAATTCAAAAAGTTGATAAAAAATAAGTAGAGGAGTATAAAAAGACTTGATTCAACAAGAGAAAGAATAAAAACAGTAGAGTTGATATAAATATGTATTTTATCAATAGATACAAAAATACAGAATTTAAAGCGATGATTACAGCTCAAAAAGATGCAGTAATATATCTAAAATGTTTTTAAGAGTTCGGAGATTTAGAAAGGGTAGTAGTTATTTCATATCCTAATATTCGTGAAGAAAATACTGATTTGGACGAAAGTGTGAACGATATGGTAGTTTCTTTTAGAGGAGGATGATGGTGCAGTACAGGAATGTAGCTAACTATGTTTATGCCTGACTGGGCAAAAAGAAACTTTTAGAAAAATGCGGTGTTAGTATTTTGTAAAGTGTTTATGGGTAACGCAGGAGTTTATGAAAAGGTTTACAAGATATATAATTTGATTGTTTTATTGACATTATTCTATTTGTGGTATATTATATAAATAAACGAGGTGTTATTATGGATATACTAACTATAAAAGAGGCAAGTTTGCTGTGGGGGATTTCTGTAAGAAGAATTACGGTTTTATGTAATGAAGGGAGAATTGACGGTGCAAAGAAAATTGCGGGGAGTTGGCTTCTTCCCAAAGATGCACAAAAACCAAAAGATGCAAGAATTAAATCCGGTAAATATAAAGATTGGAGAAATAAATCTGAAATGAAGTCAAACAATTTTGAAGATAATTTAAAGAACTTAAAAGGTACTTTTGAGGTAGAAGGTATGAAAGTAAGCGAAAGTGGCATCAGAAATCTGAAAAGAATTGACAGCGGTAAGGTCAGTTATACTGATGTAATCGAGGAGCTTAAACAAAAGTATATGCAGAGGATATAATTATGTTTTCTAAGTATGATGTTTACACAACCACACAATCAATTTATTGTTATCCTGATACGAATGTACTTAAAAATAAGTTGAATATAAGGGATAACAGAATTCTTAAAACCGCCGAAGAAGAAATAACTTTAATCAAGCAAATGGAACTTTTGAAAAATCCTATTAGGGGTAACTTTACCAAAACTCATCTTATGAATATTCATAAGTTTATTTTTGAAGATATTTATCCATTTGCAGGAAAAATAAGACGAGAGCAAATCAGTAAAGCTGATACAATGTTTTACCCGCCAAATTTAATTGACAGGGAACTTGATAGGCTATTTGCAAAAATTAAAGAAAAAAATATGCTCAAAGAAACAAATGAAGATAGGGTGTTTGATAACTTGGCATATGTGATGGCGGAACTTAATATAATCCACCCATTCAGAGAAGGTAATGGTCGCTCAATCCGTGAGTTCATTCGCCTTATGGCAAAGTATATGGGATATGATTTAAATTGGGGTAATGTTGATAAAATAAAACTGTTAGAAGCATCCATACAATCGGTGGACAATTATAGAGTGTTGGTGAATATTATAAAAATAGGAGTGAATAGATAAACATAGAGAATTATATTGAAACACAATATATAGATGGGTTATTGATTTGTTTGGTATAAGAAAATAATTAGTAAGTATGTATATACATATTATTGCTAATTATTTTTCGTCACAATCACATATATGTCCTTGAAAACGCAGTGGTATAAAACTTAAAAACAGGTTTGTATATGGTCGATTTTGATAAAACTTTTCAGTTTTTATCATAGTATTATGAAGTCATCAGCTGTCCTGTACAAGAAACACACAAGTAACAAAAATAAGCAAAAACCTCGTAAAATCAGGCTTTTCGGGGAGTGGAAAATTCTCAAAGAGATAAGTTTATATCGTATATTATCAAAGACTGTCATATTGTGACAGTCTTTGTTTTATGTTGACAAAAAGTTTATGTTAGTGATATTATATATAGTAATAAACGGTGCAATAAGAAAGGAGAACCTATGAAAAATGTTATATTGACAATACTGTTCTCAGTTGGTGTTTTGATTTTGTGGGGATGTATAGCATTGATTATTTGTTTTGTTGATATACTTGTTCCGTTTTGGTATTTTAATTATAGGAGTATTATTGTAATTTTCTTATTTATTATTTTGAATTTTGCAGTTATGATAATATTCAAAAAGAAGCTGAATAAAATATGGAAATATCCGTTGTGTTTAATAATATCATCATTTGTGTTGTCTGTGTTAATATTTGTAGCAGTATGTGGCGGATATAAATATTATGGTACTTTTTCTCCTGATAAGTGGAGAAATAATGTTGATTGCAGATACATGATGATAGATAATATGCAAAAAAAGTACAAAATAGTAGGAATGAAAAAACAGGAAGTTATAGATTTACTTGGTAAACCGCAAAATATTTTAGAAAATCCTATTCGCTATGAGTATTTGGCAGGTTATAGTATAATAGATCCTATAATTTATGAAATATATTTTAATGAAGATACAGTATCAAATACAAATATTTCAGAGCACTAAGTTAGTATATATTATAACCTTTTTAGTTTGTAAAACTTAAAAAAATAGTGAAAAAGAGGGTGATGAAATGATATATGAAATAGGATGGACAGAATATGATATGCCTGATTTTATAATTGCGGCATGTTTTATACCTGTATTAATAGGATTTATTATATTTATAAAAAAATACAAAACAGAAAAAGGTAATTTTGAAAAGGACGGAATAATAGGTTTTGGTGGTTCAAAAACTCACACAAAATTTGTTATAAGTGCAATTTTAATTATACTTATGATTTTTTCGTTGTCATCTGCGGTAAAAATGTTTATAAAATATAGAGCAATAAGTGATTACAGAAATGGAAAATATGAAATATTTACAGGTACAGTAAGTTATCCTTTGGACGGATATATTGCGTTTGAGACTGAATATAAACATATTTTTTTTAATGAGGGTTATTATAATAAAGGTGTTAAAAATGCTATAGATAAAGAAATAAAAGATGGGGGAGAATATACAGTTTATTTTACATTAGATTATGATAATAAGATAATATTACGGATTTATAAATATATTTAAAAAGATGTTTTAGCGAACATCTTTTTTATATGGAAAAATTGTATGTTTTATGATAAAATATTGTTATAATATAAAAACAAATTTTAAGGGGTGATATATATGAAAAAGATGGTAACTGGTATATTGGTTTTTGTAATGATGTGTTCATTATGCAGTGTTGCGTTGGCGTCGAATGATGAGGAGTATTATACATATTTTTCTGGAACAATGAGTGAATTGAAAGAGGATTTTAAAAGCGGTAAATACGGTGATGAGGTTTACTATTTGTTTGAGGGAGTATGGGGCGGTAGTTCAAAGAGGGATATTGCTGTTTTCAAAAGAGGAGATACTCCTGTTGCAGTGTTATATGAAGATGACAAGAGATGCAGTGAATGTGTACTTACAGAAAATGAATACAATGATTTTGTTTCATATATGAAAGAAATAGATGCCGATAATTTGCCCAGTTGGGATACAGGAATGATTTCAGACGGAATGGATAATAAGTATGTACATATTTCAAAAGATGGCGAGTATTCTGTATATATAAACAATGGTTGGTATGATGGATATGAAGATGGTTCAAATCAAATATATGTTTCTTTAATAGAAAAATTCAAGGATTTATTTAAAGACAAAGAGGTTAAAACATATTACGATATAGACGGTGCAGAACTTATCATAAACAATAAAGATTACAAGGTAAGGGCTGTATATAAAAACGGTGATGATTTCAGGGTGCTTATAAATAATAAAGATAAATTAGCAAACACACGAGAAAAATTAGAATGGTATTATTTTAGGGATAATAAAGTAGCCGAGAGAGCGGAAGAACCTGAAGAATTTACTTTGGCAAATGCGTGGGATAATGCTCCAAAAGATGATGTAATAATGTTTGAACATCTTAATAATTATCCATGGCTTACATCATGGGGAGAATATAATGTAAGCATATATAAAAAAGACAAAAATGGCTTACGCATTAACGGAATTTATATTGTAAAAACGGGGGAAGAACCAAAGCTTGTTTCACAAGGAACATATTCAGGTCCTGTTGTAATTCCGAATACTGATTATGTCGTGGTACAGGAGGGAGCAGAGGGCTGGACGAAACCAAGAAAACTTGTTAAAATTAATTTAAAAACAGGTGAAAAAACTGATATGAATTTTCCAGAGGCAAACAGTATATCTCCAATTATGTGGATAAATGACCGATTGCTGGTAGGATACAAGCCTAATAATGAAACATTGTCTTATGAGTATTATATGTATAATATAGAAGATGATACAAAGGAACAGGTATGGGGCGATTTTGGGTGCTTATCATATCTTGAAGGTAAAATGCTCCAAAAAACATCTCAGCCGGATAAATATTTTACGCTTGGAAGTCAGAATACTGTCGGAATATTTAATACTGAAACATATAAATTTTCTGAGTTAATAACACTACCTGTAACAATTTATAACAATGATTATATATGGGTAGATGAAGAGGAAAGCAAGTTGTACTTGGTTTTAAATGAAGATTTAGTATCAGTTCCTATTAATATTAACTTATCTCCTGAAAGTGGGAATATAACTATCATTTTGAACGGGGAAGAACTTTCATTTGATAATCCGCCTGTTATTAAAACTGACAGGACTCTTGTGCCATTTCGTAAGATATTTGAATCATTAGGTTATACGGTAGAGTGGAACGAAGAAAACAGTATGGTGACTGCCAAAAAGGGTGATGCTGTTATGTATCTTCAAATTGGGAATAATGAAATTACTGTAAATGATAAAAAGGTTATTTCAGATACAGCACCGGAGCTAATCAATTCCACTACTTATATACCTTTCAGAATTATCAGCGAACAGTCAAATTGTGATGTGGAGTGGAATGATAAAGACAGAAGTGTTATAATTAATTCGGTAAATCAATGATTGTATATTTCAAGTTTATATGTTATGATAGTTAATAGTCTACATTCATTTTGATGTAACATAATAATTATACAAACTACGGAGGAGAAAAATGAACAAAAACACACTTACAAAAACGCCGGTTGTATGCGGACTGGCGATTTTATGCTGTATTCTTTGGGGAAGTGCAACACCGTCCATAAAAATAGGTTATGAGGTATTTAACATAGCTTCCGGTGATACGGCATCGCAGATACTGTTTGCAGGGATGAGATTTGTTCTTGCCGGTATTCTTACGATTTTATTCGGAAGTATACTGAGCAGAAAGGTACTTATACCAAAGAAAAAATCTGCATTGCCGATTATAAAACTTGCAATGGTACAGACAATTTTGCAGTACGTATTTTTCTACATAGGTCACGCACATACGTCAGGTGTAAAGGCGGCTATTATAAACGGTTCAAACGTATTTTTAGCAATACTGTTTGCTGTAATTATTTTTAAATACGAAAAAATGACTTTGACAAAGTTAATAGCTTGTATTGCAGGTTTTGCAGGAATAGTTATAATCAATTTAACAGGTAACGGTATAGATATGAATTTCTCCTTTGCCGGTGAAGGTGCTATACTTATTTCAGCCGCTGCATACGCTTTATCTTCAGGTATGATTAAAAAATATTCCCAGGACGAAAACCCTGTTATATTAAGTGGATATCAGTTTTTCCTCGGCGGACTTGTAATGTGTATAGCAGGACTTATAGCAGGCGGACGTGTAGAGGTATTTACAGTTACATCAATATTGCTTTTGATATACCTTGCTATGATTTCATCAGTTGCTTATACTGTTTGGGGAATACTTCTAAAATACAATCCTGTCGGTAAGGTTACAGTGTTTGGATTTACAAATCCGATATTTGGTGTTATTTTATCAGCGATATTCCTTCATGAAAGTAATCAAGCCTTTGGTTTGCAGGGAATAATAGCATTAATACTTGTATCGGTTGGAATATTTATGGTAAATAAAGCAAAAGAATAAAAAATATGGGCTGCATAAGCAGTCCATATTTTTTTACTGGAATTGTGAACGGTATAAAGAGGCATATACGCCGTTTTTATCCATAAGCTGTTTATGATTGCCTTGTTCGACTATATCGCCGTTTTGCACCACTAAAATGGTGTCAGCATTACGTATAGTTGAAAGACGGTGTGCGATTACAAAACATGTTTTATTTTCCATTAATGTACGCATTGCTTCTTGGATTTTTAATTCTGTACGTGTATCAACATTCGATGTTGCTTCGTCTAAAATAAGCATGTGTGCATCAAGGAGCATTGCCCTTGCAATGGTCATAAGTTGTTTTTGTCCTTGAGAAATGCTCGTTCCTTCACCGTCTAAAAATGTATCATATCCGTTGGGAAGACGTGATATAAATGAATGAATATGAGCAGCTTTTGCGGCGGCTATTACATCATCATAAGTGGCTCCTTTTTTTCCGTAGGCAATGTTGTCGAAGATAGTTCCGCTAAATAACCATGTATCCTGGAGTACCATTGCGTATGAAAGACGTAAACTTTTTCGTGTAATATTGTTTATATTTAAACCGTCAAGACGTATTTCACCGCTATCAGGATCATAAAAACGCATAAGTAAATTGATGACTGTGGTTTTACCTGCACCGGTAGGTCCGACAATGGCTATAAGTTTTCCGGGAGCGGCGTGAAGATTTAAGTCATGGATTATTGTTTTTTCGGGTACATATCCGAATTTTACATGTTCCGTTTCCACATCGCCGGTTACATTTGTTAGGTTTACTGCATTAATTGCGTCAGCAGATTCCGGTTCTTCGTCAATTAAACGGAATACTCTTTCAGCGGCCGCACAGGCAGATTGCAGTTCACTTATAATATTTGCAATTTCATTAATAGGGCCTGAAAACTTTCTTGAGTAAAGTACGAATGATGATAATGCACCTAAGCTGAGGTGACTCAAAAGAAACAGTATTGCACCAAACATACTTACAAAAGCGAGTGACATATTATTAATGAAGTTTACAGACGGACCTGTCATAGAGCCGTAGTAATCGGCATTATAGTACGCATCAACGGCTTCTTTATTCTTTACATCAAATTTTTTTATGAAATAATCTTCTCTGTTATATGCTTTAATTGTCTTTTGTCCCGTGATTATTTCTTCAACATAACCGTTTAATTCACCTAATTTTGCAGAACGGTTACGAAACAGTGGACGTACCTTTTTTGTCATATATTTAGTAAAGAAAATTGAAGCAGGAACAGTTACTGCAAAAACAAGCACAAGAATGGGTGAAATGCGAATCATCATTACAAGTGAACCTACAACGGTAATTATACTTGTTGCAATTTGCAGAAGGTCGTTTGACAGCGAGGCATTAACCGTGTCAATATCGTATGAAATACGTGATACAATATCGCCTGTTTGGTGTTTATCAAAAAATGATACAGGTAGTTTTGATAATTTTTGGAATACATCCTCACGCATACGAAATACAACCTTTTGACTTAGGTTTATCATAAGTATTGACAGTATGTATGATAATACAGATGATAGAATGTAGAAAATAAGCATTAGCAAGCAATAGTATAGAACAAGTTTAAAATTTACTTCTCCTGCCTTTGTACCTATTGCGTCTATTGCCTCACCTGAAAGTGTAGGTCCGATAAGTGCCAAAATGTTGCTGACAAATGTTAAAAACAGTGCGGCTATAATCATACCTTTATAGCGGCAAAGGTATCCCCAAAGGCGACGCAAAACTTTTTTGCGGTCCTTTGGTTTTTCCGGTGTAACACGTGGTCCTTTAGGCAACTTCATTACCTCCTATTTGAGAATTTCCTATTTCACGATATAAACTTCAATTTTCCATTAATTCTTCGTGTGTGCCATATCCTACAACGCATCCTTCATCTAAAACGAGAATATGATTAGCCTGCATTACGGAGCTTATACGCTGTGCAACTACAATAGTTGTTGTATCTTTAAATTTTTCGCGAAGTGCCGAACGTAATTTGGCATCAGTACGGTAATCAAGGGCACTTGAAGAGTCATCTAATATTAAAATGTCAGGATGTGCTGCCAATGCCCTTGCAATAAGAACCCTTTGTTTTTGTCCGCCGCTAAGATTGGTGGCTTTTGCTGTAAGACGATAGTCTAATCCTTCATTAAGGGAGTCAATAAATTCCTGTGCCTGAGCATATTTTGCAGCGTCACTTATTTGATTAAGTGAAAGTCTGCGTCCAAAGTCTATATTTTCTTTAATAGTATCGCCGAAAAGAATATCACCTTGAAATACTACTCCAAACATTTGATGAAGCTCATCAAAAGGTATAGTTTTAATATTTCTGCCGCCTATTCGTATTTCGCCGCTGTCAGGGTCATAAAGACGCATAAGAAGGTTTGCAATGGTACTTTTTCCGCTTCCTGTTGCACCTATAATTCCAAGGGTTTCGCCTTTTTTTAAGGTGAATGAAATATCAGTTAAATTGTCCTCAACCTTTTGATATGAAAATGATACATGGTCAAATACAATATAATCATTTTCCTGTTTTTTGCTAAAGCCTTGCTGTATAGAAAGATTATCCTCTGCATTTAACACCTCTGTGATTCGTTTCGCTGAGGCACTACCTTTTGAATACATCATAAACATACGGTTAATAGACATAAGTGCATTTAAAATAATGGTAAAGTACGTCAAAAATGCAAGTATTTTACCTGGCTGTGTAAGGCCTTCATTTACACGAAATGCACCTACAATGATTACTAAAGTAAGCCCGACATTTAGCATTAAATTCATTATAGGATTAGTAAGTGCCATTGTGATACCGGCCTTTTTTTCACGTCGGACAACGTCTTCATTGACACGGGAAAAACGATTACATTCATATTCACTTTTCGATAATGCCTTAATAACACGAATACCGGTTACATTTTCACGTACGGTACGTACCATTATATCTATACCTTCTTGAAGACTTGTGTATAAAGGTATTCCCTTACGGGATATGTAGAAAATAAGTCCGCCCAGAAGCGGCATTGTGGCAATAAGAACTAATGCCAATGCAGGTTCTAATGCTAATGTTATACATACACCTCCAAGAAGGAGAATAGGGGCACGAATACCAAGTCTTTGCATCATTCCTATCATTTGATGAAGATTGTATGTATCGGTTGTAAGTCGTGATTCAAGTGACGGAACAGTAAAACGGTCAACCTGCCTACATGATAGGTTTGATATTTTTGTGAATAGGTCGTGACGCAGAGATTTTGTAGTAAGCTGTGCAACACGTGAAGCCATACGGTTTGCGAGAATGTTTGTGATAAGTGCTACGGCGGCACATATCATCATCGCAAATCCCCACCAAAGTATAAGAGGCATGCTTCCTTTAGGTACAACATCGTCAATTAGATATGACAAAATCCATGGAAGAAGTAAATCCATTATGGTACCTATAAATTTTATTATAAGACCTATCGTCATACGCGGTATGTAAGGTCTTAAATATTGGGAAAATATTTGTTTCATTGATTAACCTCCTTTGAATTATCTATGCTGATTGCAGCAATGGCCTTGTTTGTAAGACGTTCAAGGAGTGTTATGAATTGTTCCTTTTCCAAATCTGAAAGTTCTGCTAATAAAAGGTTATTCCACTCTGTCATAATACGCAGCACATCAGGATAAAGATTTTTTGCCGTATCGGTAGGGAAAACACGCATTATACGATGGTCATTTTCATCGCTTTGACGTATAATGTACCCGTTTTTTTCGAGAATGCTTAGCTGACGTGTTACATTGCTTTTATTTATACATATACGTTTAGAAAGTTCATACTGAGATATGCCTGGATTACGGCATATGTGGAAGATATAAATATGCTGATGCGGACTAAGTTCTGACTTTGGAAGCCTCATACTTCTGTATTGACCGCCGCAGCGATGAATTCGGTTAATATATTTCATAAGTGAATCCAATATTATTGCCTCCTTTTAATATAGTTGCATACGCAACTATATTGTATCATAAAACAGTTGCACATGCAACTATTAACAATAAAAAATACCGACTTAAATTAAGTCGGTATTTTTGTCTATTTGCCAAGACGATATTCAAAGTCTTTATATCCAAAAGATGTAAGTTGTGTAAGAGTGCCGTCTTTACCGTATTTCCATATATTCGGCAGCGGCATTCCGTTAAAGGTATTATTTTTACATGTGGTGTATATTGCCATATCACCAAATAAAATCAAATCATTTTCCTTTAACTTACGGTCAAAGGAATAGTCACCTATAACATCACCTGCAAGACACGTTGGACCTGCAAGACGGTAGGTGTTTGAAAATGAATTATCTGTACCGTATATAGGCGGAGTGTAGGGCATTTCTATGACGTCCGGCATGTGGCATGCAGCACTTGCGTCTAAAACAGCTATTTTAGTATTATTATTTGTAACAATATCTAAAACCCTGCTTGCCAAATAGCCGGCATTTAGTGCCACGGCTTCTCCCGGTTCTAAATAAACCTCTACATTCCATTTATCTTGTGCATAGGTAATATTTTTCTTTAAAAGCTCTATATCATAATCAATTTTCGTTATATGATGACCGCCGCCGAAATTTATCCACTTCATGTTAGGTAAAACATCACCGAACTTTTCTTCAACGGCTTTTAAAGTTATGTCAAGGGCATCGGCATTTTGCTCACAAAGTGTATGGAAATGTAGTCCGTCAAGCAAATCAGTAAGTTCCTCTGTCATTTCTGTGTTCCATACGTCACGTGTAGTGCCAAGCCTGCTGCCGTCACTGCATGGGTCGTAAATGTCATGTCCGTCTTGAGTTGAGCATTGGGGATTTATACGCAGACCTATACTTTTACCGACCTTCTTTGCTGTAAAACCGTATTTTTTAAGCTGATTAGGTGAGTTAAATACTATATGGTCAGCATATTTTAATACATCGTCAAATTCATCTTCTCTGTACGCACCGCAAAATACATGTACTTCTTTGCCGGGCATTTTTTCAGCACCAAGCCTTGATTCATAAAGTCCGCTTGCCTCTGTTCCTGTAAGGTACTTTGATATAAGAGGGTAGAAGTCATAGTTTGAAAATGCTTTTTGAGCAAGAAGTATTTTGCAGCCCGTATCAGCCATTAAGCTTGATAAAATTTCGCAGTTGCGTATAAGTTGGTTTTCGTCAATAATGTAACAAGGTGTCGGTATTTTTGAAAAAAGTTCCTCCGGTTTCTTCCCATGTAACCCGTTAAATACAGGAGAAACGTTATTAATAGTACTCATTAATCTACTAAAACAGGATTATGGTTTTCACGGCATGGAAGTCCGTATTTGTTAAGAGCATCAATGAACGGGTCCGGGTCAAACTCTTCAACTGTATAAACTCCTGCCTTATTCCATTTACCTGTAAGAAGCATTAATGCACCGCACATTGCAGGAACACCTGTTGTATAGCTTACAGCCTGACTTTCTACTTCCTTGTAACATTCTTCATGGTCACAAACATTATAAATGTAGTATGTCTTATCTTTACCGTCTTTTTTACCTGTAAATATACATCCAATATTAGTTTTACCCTTTGTACGAGGTCCAAGAGTAGCAGGGTCCGGAAGAAGCTCTTTAAGAAACTTAATCGGCACGATTTCATGACCTTCATACATAACAGGTGTAGTTGAAAGCATACCCACATTTTCAAGACAATTCATGTGAGTTAAATAACTTTGACCGAATGTCATAAAGAAACGAATACGTTTTACCTCAGGCATATTTAAAGCTATTGATTCAATTTCTTCGTGATGAAGAAGGTACATATCTTTCATACCAACTTCATCAAAGTTGTATTCTCTTTTAATGCTCATTGCAGGAATTTCAATCCATTTTCCGTCTTCCCAGTAACTTCCGGGAGCAGATACTTCACGAAGATTAACTTCAGGGTTAAAGTTTGTGGCAAATGGATAACCATGGTCACCGCCGTTGCAGTCAAGAATGTCGATAGTATCTATTGTGTCAAATTTGTGTTTTTTTGCGTATGCACAATATGCCTGTGTAACACCCGGGTCAAATCCGCAGCCAAGAAGTGCTGTAAGACCGGCTTTTTCAAATTTTTCACGGTATGCCCACTGCCAGCTGTAATCAAAGTATGCTGAAAATCCTTTTTCCTTGCAGCGTTTTTCGTAAATTTCACGCCATGCCGGATCGTCTGTATCTTCAGGCTCATAGTTTGCAGTGTCCATATAATTTACACCGCATTCAAGACAAGCATCCATAATAGTTAAGTCCTGATAGGGAAGAGCAATATTCATTACAAGGTCAGGTGAATAACTTTTAATAAGAGTAACAAGTTCATCTTTATTATCAGCATCTACCTGTGCTGTTGTAATTTTTGTTGCAGTTTTTCCATTAAGGCTGTTTGCGAGTTTATCGCATTTTTCCTTTGTTCTGCTGGCAATACAAATTTCTGTGAATACATCACTTAACTGACAGCATTTTCTGATAGCAACAGAGGCAACACCTCCGCAGCCGATAATCAATACTCTACTCATTTTACTTCTCCTTTTTATTTAATGCTAATATAAATTCTCTTAAAACTTTACAAGCCATAGCTGTTGACGCACCGCTCGTATCAAGCATCGGTGCAAGTTCGTTTATATCACTGCCGACTACATTTCCTGTGCAGACAGTCATTATGGCATTTAAAAGCTCCGTAAATGTTACTCCGCCTGCTTCCGGAGTACCTGTTCCGGGAAATACTGACGGGTCAAGGCAGTCTAAATCTACTGTAAAATATATTGGTGTGTTTGTTTTGTTAAGTTCGGTTATCAGCTCACAAAGACCGTCAAAATTAAACTTTTGTATGCAGGTGTGTTCCTTTGCAAACTTAAATTCCTCTCTGTCACCGCTTCTGATACAGAATTGATGTATTCTGCCGTCACCGACTAAATCATGACAACGCCTTATAACACAGGCATGACTTAGCTTTGCACCTAAATAGTCATCTCTTAAATCAGCGTGTGCATCAAAATGTATAATGTGAACATTTGGGTATTTATCAAAAACGGCTTTAAATGCACCAAGGGTAACAAGATGTTCGCCGCCGATTAAAAACGGGAATTTCCCGTCTTTTAATATTGTTTTTGTGTGGTTTTCTATGTCAGAAATGACGCTTTCTGTATCTCCGAAACACAGCTCTAAATCACCGCTGTCAAATATTTTATAATCAGTTAAATCCATATCCTGATACGGGCTGTATGTTTCAAGACCGAAACTTTCGTGCCTTATAGCTGACGGACCGAATCTTGCACCGGGTCTAAAACTTGTTGTGCTGTCAAATGGTGCACCGAATATTACTATTTTTGATTCGTCGTAATTTGACTCACAGCCTATAAAAGTTTCTATGTTTGGTTTCATTTTACTCTACCTCCTCTAACATCTTTTCAAGAAATGCCGGCAAGTAAAAGGAACCTATATGAAGTCTTGTGGTATAATATTTTGTTTCAAGATTTAGTTTATTCCATGCGGCTGCATCAAAATCATCAAGGGGATGAAATTTTTTACTTGCAAATCCAAAAAGCCAGTAACCTGCTGCATACGTGGGTATATGTGCCTGATATACACGGCTTATTGGAAATGTATTTACAATTCGCTGGTGACTTCTTTGCATTGCCTCAGCGTCTTGTTTATAAAATGGACTGCCCTGCTGATTTACCATTATTCCGTCGTCACGAAGTGCGTTATAACATATACCGTAAAATTCACGTGTAAAGTAACCTTCTGAAGGACCGAATGGATCTGTTGAATCTACAATGATTAAATCGTATGCACAGTGGCGTTTTCTTATAAAACGAAGTGCGTTGTCGTAATATATATGAACACGCTCATCGTCAAGTCGGCAGGCATTTTCCGGAAGATATATACGGCAGGCTTCTATTACAAGGGGATCCATTTCAACAAGGTCAATTTGTTCAATGGTATCGTATCTGGTAAGCTCTTTGACAACACCGCCGTCACCTGCTCCGATTACCAATACATCTCTGATATTTGGATGTACAGACATAGGTACATGGGTAATCATTTCGTCATATATAAATTCGTCACGCTCTGTAAGCATTACATTTCCGTCAAGTGTAAGAACACGTCCAAACTCAGGAGTATCAAATATATCTATCTGCTGGTAATTGCTTTTTTGTGAATACAGATGTCGATTTATTCTGATGCTATGTTTTACATCGGGAGCGTGAAACTCACTAAACCATAATTCCATTTTTATACCTCCGTGTCTAATACATTTATATACAAAATATCAGGGTCTTCAGGACCTGTCATAGAACAGCCCTTAGCCTTTGCGTATTCAATATACTGTATAATATCGTTAGTAATTCTTTCGCCGGGTGCTAAAATAGGTATTCCGGGTGGATAGCACATAATAAACTCGCTACATACACAACCGATACTTTCTTCAAGGGGCAGACTTTTCTTTTTAGCGTAAAATGCTTCCTGAGGACTTATCACAACTTCGGGAGGTAGATATTCCTGACTTAAAAGACCTTTACTTGTCTTTTGGTATCTGCGTCTTATTTCTGCCAATGCACTTACAAGTCTTTCAAGCTCCTGCATTCTGTCACCGATAGATAGGTATGCCAAAATGTTTCCTATATCACCAAATTCAATTTGAATGTCGTATTCGTCACGTAAAAGGTCATAAACTTCAATACCTGCAAGACCTATATCCCTTGTATGAACACTTAGTTTTGTTGCGTCAAAATCGAATATTGAGTCGTTATTTATAAGTTCACGTCCAAAGGCATAATAACCGCCTATGGCATTTATTTCTTCACGTGCATAGTCTGCCATTTCAATAACCTTTGCAAAAATCTCTTTACCTCTTCTTGCTAAGTTTCTTCGGCTTATATCAAGACTTGACATTAATAAATAACTTCCGGAAGTGGTTTGAGTAAGGTTAATGATTTGCCTAACGTGTCCCTGGTGAATATTGGGACCTGTCAAAAGTAAGCTTGACTGCGTTAAGCTTCCTCCGCTTTTGTGCATTGATACAGACGCCATATCAGCACCTGCCGCCATTGCAGAAATCGGCATATTATCTCCAAAATAAAAGTGTGTGCCGTGTGCTTCGTCAACTAAACAATACATATTTGCATTATGTGCCATTTTGACTATTTCTTTAAGGTCACTGCATATTCCGTAATAAGTCGGATTATTAACTAAAACAGCCACTGCATCAGGATTTTCATTTATTGCTTTTGCAACCTGCTCACGCTTCATTCCGAGTGATATACCAAGCTTAACATCAACTTCTGGATTAACATATATAGGAATAGCACCGCAAAGGACAAGTGCATTAATAACACTTCTGTGTACATTACGTGGAAGAATGATTTTATCACCTCTTTTACATGTGGATAAAATCATAGTTTGAACAGAACTTGTTGTTCCGCCTACCATCAAAAAAGCGTGTGATGCTCCAAAGGCATCAGCGGCTAATTCCTCAGCTTCTTTAATTACAGACACAGGGTGACAAAGATTGTCCAGCGGTTTCATACTGTTTACATCAATACTGACACATTGTTCACCTAAAAATGCTGTAAGTTCAGGGTTACCTCTGCCATGCTTGTGACCGGGAACATCAAAGGGAACAACACGCATTTGACGAAATTGCTGCAAAGCCTCATAAATAGGTGCTCTGCGTTGATTATATTTTTTTTCTGAATTCATTTTATTCACCTCGTTAAAAAAACGCAAGTCGTAAATACACAACTTGCGTTTATTCCTTAACAATCTTTGACATAGATATGATATGTCAAATACAGCGATAAATTAATCTAAATAATGTCATAAGGATTGTATGGTATACAGAGTCTATAAAGCAAAAACTTTTACTACTCTTATTGACCGTTTCACAAGTTTGCGTAGATACGCATTTTCGGTTATAAAGTAACCAACTTATAAAATTTGAGCTTTTAACTCAATCAATAAGGCGGAAAACCGCCAACAGGCAGTGGACATTTTATCCATATAGCCTCAGCTTCTTTCAAAGTGCTCTCCAAAAATTTATTTGGAAGACTCTGTTTGAGTATCCTTATTCTAAGTGTACAATATTTATATTGATTTGTCAAGATATATGTAGAAATATCGTATCTAATATTTATGTAAATTTATAATATATGCTTGCAGATAAAGTATAGTTAAACGATATGTAATACGGGATAATATAAAAATGATGACAGACAAATAAATGTCTGTCATCATTTTTATATTTGTTAATATTGTAAATTTTATCTGCATCCACAGTCATTTTTTGGCACTGATGGATCATCATCACAGCAGTCTAAAAATTCACATCTTTCCGGCGGGAAAAATTCATCAACAGGGAAGTCAATACGTTCAAATAAATCACATGGATTGTCGTCAGTTGCACCTACACATTCTTTTTGAGGAATGCAGAAATCGTATGATGGGATAAGAAGCTGTACGCGTCTTTCAAGTTTGATGATTGAGAATACACCAAGTGACACGAATACTCGTTTAGTGTCATTGCCTGCAACAAAATTATCTTCAAATATTCTGCACACAGATTCGGGAATTGATGCAAGATCAAAGTCATCGTCGCAGCAACAGCATTTTTTATCACGCACATCAACAACTTTTGCACCAAGAGCGATAGGATCAACTACCTCAACTACAGCCTTTGGCATATTTGTTTTTTTCCAAAGCTGAGGATCGAATGCGTCCTCTTTATATTTAGACTCAAACACTTTAGCATTTCCTTCCGAACCAAAAAGAATTACTTTTTTATCAAAGGTAACAAGACCTTCGATTTCAGTAGGACGACCACAACCAGTGAATACCGCAAGTGTTACCTTGAAGAAATATTTTAAATCAACAGAATAGAAACCTCTGTTAAAAGGTACTGCTTCAATATCTGAAAATACCCATATTACTTCAGCTTTGGTAAATTTTACGTTTATTGCTTTATCAATTATGCTTTGACCGCATGGTGTAAGATAAACTCGTGCATTTTCGATACAATCTTTATCATAACACTATGCAACATATATACAAAAGTTATAAAATATAATTCCACTCGATTTCAAGTGAAAATTCATTGATTTTTTCTTCTTTTGTATGTAGAAACGTCATACGTTTTATAAGCTGTTTAAACAGTGTATTTTTCTCTGATGCGTCTAAATTGTCATAGTGGTATAACAGCTGTTCAAGTATAGGTGCTGCTTCAGAAATAGGCGGAGCAGATACAAGAGTTTTTAGATTGTTTTGCTTTTCTGACAAGGATTCTTTGAAGTTTTGTGTTCTATCTAATACGATTTTACTACGTTCTAAAAAAGTATCAACGTCATACACACCTTGTTCCAAAAGTTCATGTAATTTAGATTTTTGATTGCTTAGTGTTTTAAGCTCTTTTTCGATATCTTTGATTTGTATAGTTAGCATACGTGCTTGAAGCTCATTTTCGGATTGTACACATACAGGTGTGTTTGCAGTACATTTGTTTAACACTTGTTTCATAAATTTGAGTATATATTCTTCAACGTACTCTGTTTTTATACTTCTGTTACAGCCTTTGGTTGTACATAAAAGTCTATTGCCACGAGCAGCAGAACATTGGCGTTGCATTGCCATTCCACAATTTTTACAATAAATCAAACCTGCGAACTGATTATGAAGCTCACCTTTATATGCAGGTGGTAATGAACGCTTTTGCCGTATCTCCTGAGCTGCATCGAACATTTCTTGAGATATTATTGCTGGATGTGCACCTTCTGCAACAATCCATTTTTCGGGAGGGTTAGGTATACTTCTGTTTTTATCAGTCGGGAATTTTTTCTTTATACGTTTACGTCTGTTCCATACAATTTTACCTGTATATATAGGATTATCTAAATAAAATCTTATTGTTGTTCGTGAAAAAAAATCGTTTTTTCTTGGTTTATATCCCATTTTGTTTAATTCCTGCGAAATTGTTTGAGCACCATATCCTTGATTGACATACATATCAAATACCATTCGTATGACCTTAGCTTCATCTTCATATATTTCAAGAGTAGGATGTTTGTCGATATATGTTCTTCTATAACCGTATGGCGGTTCCATAACGTGATATCCCATTTCGCATGTTTTCTCAACACCTTTACGGAGACGTCGTCTTATTGATTTAAGCTCCTGACGAGCTATAAATGTTTGCATTTCAACAGACTGTTCGTCAATTTCGTCATTGAGATTATATGTTTTGTTTGGCGTAATTATAAATACATTATGCTCCTGGAATGTCTCGAGTATTATACCTCCATCTTTTTGGGATGAACGTCCTAAACGGTCTATTTCCATACATAGAACTGCTGTATATTTATCCTGCTCTATATCTTGCAGTAATTGAACCATCTGCGGACGGGTAAAAAGACCGTCACCGGATACGACTTCTTTATAAACAGCTATAACATTCAATTCTAATTTTGCTGCAAATTTCATTAATGTATCACTGTGCCTGGATAATGTTTCGTCTATATTTTCACTGTCGGGATCCATGCGTGACTTACGTAGATAGACAGCTACTTTATCCTTATATGTCTTCATAAAAATAACACTCCTTTACTTGATTTTTAGAAGTGTATATGATACAATATATTTGCTTTTTTGGGTGTATCATATACACTCTTTGTCCCTCGACTGTTGGTAGCAGTTGAGGGATTTTTTAAATATAAAATACAATAAAAATTATATGAATCTTTTTACAATATCATAAAGCAGAGATTTATGATTTTCTAAATCATAAATGTTTGTTAACGATATTTTTTGAATTTGTTTGTTGTTATCAAGATACATCATTGTTTTTTGGTTATTATTGAGGATAAGCCTACATATCCACTTGCGGGTATTGCCTTTGTATAGTATATTAAAGTAGCTTTCAGTATCTTTAATAGTAATATCGCTTGTTGGAACGATTGGTTTCAAAAGATTTTTTATGATAAAATATGCTTCAAGTTCCTCTTCGGTAGTTACAATTTTAGAAACTTTTTCTTTCGGCTCGGCAATGGACTTTTCATCATCTTTAGGATTATTATTGCTTTCATCTTCGTTTGATGAAAGTGCATTTTTGATTTTATCGTTTAAAGTTTCAGAGATATACTGGTTTAAAGCTTTTTTCACAATAGGTTTAAATTTTTCGATAACTTGCTGTGTAGCACGTCCATTATAAATATCACTAACAAAGAATTTTACAAACTCTTCTGATGGAGCTGCTAAATCATTGCTAAATTTTTTCTTGATTTCGTTAGAATATTTTAATTCAGACGCTGTACTCATAATTTCTTCTAAATCAAAATTTGATTTATGAAATTTTTTCAACTCAGCAACTTGTGTATCTTTAATGTCGAGAATGTTAATATCAAGAAAAGGGTTTTGATCCATTTTATTAGGTTCATCAAGGTCCGTATAAAATTTATATATTATACCATTTGTCAATATAGCAAATTTTGCAGTTGTAGTACCAAAATACCTAAATAATTGACTATCGTGTTTTTCAAGTTGTTCATTTACCGATTTAGCTTCAACAAGTATAACAGGGCTACCATCTTTCAGTATAGCATAGTCAACTTTTTCTCCTTTTTTTATACCCACGTCTGCTGTAAATTCTGGAATAAATTCATTAGGATTGAATACATCAAAACCCATTAATTGAAAAAATGGCATTAAAATAGAAGTTTTGGTTGCTTCCTCAGTTTGAATTGTATCTTTTATAGATTCAACTCGCTTTGAAAATTGTTTTACTTGGTCAATAAAATCCATTTTAAAATCCTCCTCTTGTGTATATTATAATTTATTAAAATGTGACTTCACATTTTACTACTATTTAAATTATTTTCTCCTATGTATAATAGATTAAAATTTTATATACAATTCCGCTTAACGAAATAGTAGACGTTATTTTATATTTGTAGTAATCAATGCTTCTTGTTTTAATTCGTTTGCAATATCTTCTTTAATGCTGTTGGATTGTTCGTTTTGTATATCAAGCATTTTGTTTATTGCTGGCTGCATTGTAGGATGTGATCTATATGCAGCAATAAGCTCTTTTTCGTGATCTGATATATCAATATTATTTTCAGAACGCTTATTACCAAATATTAAAAAGTCAAGAGTTACCCCAAAGAAAGATGAAATTTTTTTTAGTGTTGTTAGTTTTATATTGTTACAGCCTTTTTTCCAAAAATTATCTATTGTTTTATATGGAATTCCTGATTGTTGAGAAAAAGAATGTTTGTTGAGTCCTCTTTCTTTCATTAACATTTCTAAGTTTTCTAAAAACATTCAACATCACCTCTAAAAATATCGTAACACAATTTTTTTTCAGTGTCAAGAAAAAAATTGCCTTTTATGGCAAAAAAAGTATTGACAAATAGCCACAAATGGCATATAATACAATCAAGATAGCCACACAGGGCAAAATGGAGGTGAAAATATGTTTAAAAATTTAAAGAAAATATTAACAGAAAAAAATATTACTAATAAAGATTTAGCAGAGTTTTTACGATTAAGTGAAAAAACGATACAAAATAAAATGTTGAATAATACTGAGTGGACTTTATCAGAAATTAATCAAATTTCAAAATTTCTTTGCCCTGAATATAAAGTAGATTGGTTATTTTCGATAGAGGATAAAACAGCCTAAGTTGCGGAATAGGACAAAATCAGAAATACATACGATTTAGAAGGAGGTGTATTATCATGGAACTGCTTGAAGGATGTAAACTTGTAGAACAGACAGATGATAAAATCGTACAAGAATATCGATTTGGTGAAAGAGGAGTAATCAGAATGATAGGCAATCCAAATCCACCGCCTGATGAACACCAAAAATGTATAGACAATGTAGCAAAAATTTTAATGAAAGGCTATCAGCGTCATTTAGCTGGACAACAAAAAAACGAGGCTTAGACCTCGTAGTATAGGACAACCCCTCACAGGCTGATATAAGCCGTCCCGAAAAGACTTTTCATATATTTAATCCCCCAAATCAAAATATATCACGGGACGGTTTACATGAGCTTGTGAGGTAGTAAATAAGGAGGAATAACGAATGATGGCATTTTTAGGTGCGGCACTGTTTGGGTTTGGTGTCGGAATAATTATAAGCGGTATGTTATGGAAGGAGGATAAAGAAGATGTTTAAAATAACAAAAATCATTACAATGTTGATGCGGTTCAATGATTACGGTATAGACACCGTAGCTAATATGATAGAAGGAATGAGCCAAGAATCTAGATTTTGCAAGGAAACAATCGG
>CALXQE010000068.1 GCA_944390495.1 uncultured Clostridia bacterium | reverse complement strand
ATATAATTTCATTAAGTGGCAGTTCATAGAAAATCTCTGCCCTTGTTTCGTCCATATATGTCATATCCTTATAGACTCCGCGTCTTTCCTGACACAGTTCCATAACATTACCTACATAATCCTTAGGAACCATTATAGTAGCCTTAACCATAGGCTCTTCCATGTAATCTATCTCCGCTGGATCAGGAAGATTTGCAGGATTATCAACCCATATCATTTCACCGCTTGTTTTATACACTTTGTAAATAACACTTGGTGCAGTCGTTACAAGGTCTAAATTATATTCCCTCTCAAGTCTTTCTTGAATAATCTCCATGTGAAGAAGTCCCAAAAATCCACATCTAAAACCAAAACCAAGTGCCACTGATGTTTCAGGTTCAAACATAAGTGCCGCATCATTTAACTGCAACTTTGAAAGAGCATCTTTTAAATCCTCATACTGTGCACCATCTGCCGGATAAATACCGCAGTAAACCATCGGATTAACTTTTTTATATCCCGGAAGTGGTTCATCTGCCGGATTTTTTACAGTCGTCACAGTATCACCCACACGTGTATCCTGAATATTTTTAATACTTGCTGCAATATAGCCAACATCTCCCGCAGAAATATTTTTCGCCGGCACTAATCCCGACGGGTGCATAACACCAACTTCTACCACATCAAATTCTGCACCAGTTGCCATCATCTTTATTCTATCGCCCGGTTTTACTGTACCCTCTTTTATTCTTACATATACTATTACGCCTCTGTAACTATCATAATAAGAGTCAAATATAAGTGCTTTTAAAGGTGCATCTTCATCACCAGAAGGGCAAGGGATTTTATCTACTATTTCCTCCAACACTGCCTCCACATTAAGACCTGTTTTTGCAGAAACCTGTGGAGCATCCTCCGCCGGTATGCCTATTACGTCTTCAATTTCATGTATTACAACTTCCGGCTGTGCAGAAGGCAAATCTATCTTATTTATTACCGGTACCACTTCAAGATCATGATCTATAGCAAGATACGTATTAGCCAAAGTTTGTGCCTCTATTCCCTGTGACGCATCTACTATTAATATTGCGCCTTCACATGCTGCAAGAGAACGTGATACTTCGTAATTAAAGTCAACGTGTCCCGGTGTATCAATTAAATTCAACGTATATATACCATCATCACGCTTATATTTAAGTGTTACAGCATGGGCCTTAATTGTAATACCTCTTTCACGCTCAAGATCCATATTATCAAGAAGCTGATCCTCCATATCACGCTTTTCAACTTCTCCTGTCAGTTCCAATAATCTATCAGCAAGAGTAGATTTTCCATGATCTATATGTGCTATAATACAAAAATTTCTTATTTTATTCTGTCTTTCATTTGACATATTCTTCTCTCCTAAATTAAGCGATATTTATCTATAATGAATTATATCACAAAACATAGTAACGTGCAATATTTATTTTGAATTGAGCACTGCTGCAATGGCACGTGCCACATCTCTTCCGCCTTCTTTGGCTTGTTCTAATGTATTTCCGTTACTTCCCACTTCTATTATAAGACTTCCCATGGTAAGATGCTCATTAAAACGTTCCGTTCTAAGATTTATCGGCCTCATAAGTCCAGGATACATTATTTCTGCAGCATTTTGTATTTTTGCCGCAAATTTTAAATTTTCACGCCAATTATCATGCCAAAGTCCCATACTGTCCGTTCCTGCCACAAGCATTACCTGTGCCGTCGAAACACCGTTTTGGTCACTGGTGACAGTTAATTTTGTACCGTCTTCATATACAAAAGCATCTCTGTGAATATCAAGTACGATATTTATTTCAGGATTGTTTTTTATATTATTTTCTATCGTCGTCATCGCCCTTGTATAAGCTCCTTGATATGATGGGTAATCATGATATGTAGTGTCATGAATAGTCTTTATTCCGTTTTCTTCAAGAACCTTGCATATCTCATTACCAACCGCTACTACATTTTTTTCTCCGTCTGTGTTACGCTCTGATTCGCCGTTCATCTGATCACCATCATAACATTCTGTTGTGTGCGTATGCATTACAAGTACGCAAGGTGTCTGCCCGGTTAAAGCTAATTCTTGACTGCACATTGAGTCTATATCTACTGAATAATCTGTTGCATTATTAAGTTTTAATCCAACTGAAGCAGAAATCTGTTCTTTAGTGGGCATTGATTGTTCATTTTGTGCTACCTGTGCCGGCGGAGTCGATTCTATCGGTGCCTCTGTTACCAATGGCATAGCTGTATTTACCACATCTTCGCTTGTCCCTTCAAATACAGACGAATATTCGCTTAGTACTGTTTCAGGCTTGGAAGTATCAAAACCTAAAAGTTTATTTATTACTTTCTTAAAATCAATACCTTTTTCTTCGCTATCAGGCAAACTTTCCGACAAGATTTCTTCGTATATGTTGTCATTAAATACTGTCTGCACCTTCGGTACATTAAATTTAGCTATTACAGCACACACTCCCACAGCAGCAATAACCGAAAATACCGCCATTATTCTTTTTTTTGTAATTACTATTGTCTTGAATTTCATGATTTTGTCCTTTCTGCCAATACTACACTATAAATACGCTGACTTTTTTACAAATATGTGCATAAAAATATTATAAAAACACTTGCATTTACAATAACAAAGTGGTATAATATTGTAGTTATTACGGGTAGTCCTCTGCCTTGGTCGGCACGAATATCCAAGAATTTAAAGGAGGATTTAATGATGAATGCACAAGAAATCATTAACGCTTTGACAAAAGACCAAATCAGAACAGATTTACCAGAACTTGTAGTTGGTAACAACGTAAAGGTTTACCAGAAGATCGTCGAAGGTTCTCGTACAAGAACACAGATGTTCGAAGGTACAATCATCAAAGTTCAGGGCGGCGGTATCGCTCAGACTTTCACTGTAAGACGTGTTTCTTACGGAGTAGGTGTAGAAAAGACATGGCCTGTTAACTCACCTAACATCGAGAAAATCGAAGTTTCAAGAAAAGGTAAAGTTAGACGTGCTAAGCTTTATTACCTACGTGACAGAGTTGGTAAGGCAGCAAAAGTTAAGGAAAGAATCTAATTTTTTTCTTAGAATTAAAAGGG
>CALXQE010000067.1 GCA_944390495.1 uncultured Clostridia bacterium | reverse complement strand
TTTTTTCTTCGATGTCCCCTGATAATGTGGTCTGATGCTTTTTGATGAGCTGCGGCTCAAATTCGCCGTTACGGTCGCGAGGAACATCAATATCCATGTCTCCAAAGCTGGTTTTCATGGTCTTTTTGCTGTAACCATTACGGCTGTTATTGGTTTCTTTGTTACGATAATCATACTTGGAGTAACCCAACTCCTCATCAAGCTCTGCTTCGAGACCTCCCTCCAGGGCGGCAGCGACAAAAGACTTGAACAAATCCTGAATATCATCTATATCCTTGATGTCCAATTCCTTCATAAGTGTTTTTGTGCGTTCCTTTCGAGCAATCTCTTCCGGTGTTCTTTTTCTTCTTGGTATAATTAAAACCCTCCTCACGGTGTATTTCTATTCTACACCATGATGAGGGTTTACACAATACTTGAAATAGACTCACATATTTTGTTACTAAACTTGACAAGATATGTCGTTTTTTTATTTTGTGTCACACTCTGCAAAATATTTGTTCTAAAGAATTGCCTTTTAGAATTTTTCTAACCAAAGCATTACGGCAGGAACTATATCTATGAAACAATTTTTTTGCAGCTTCTGCATTATGATATACCTTCCATTCGCCAGTTAAAAGGCAGTCATTTTCCGTTTTATTGATGAAACAGTATATATCATATAATGGATATCCTAAAAAAACTCCAATTTCATGTGGAAAGGAATCATATGAAAGCCGTTTTTTTAATCTTTCGATGTAATCAGAAATGCTTCCTTTTTCAAAATAACCAAAATTTATCAAAAACTTTTTATTATTTCTTTTATCTAAGTGTTCTTCCATAACTTTTTTACGATAAACCATTATAAGAGCACGTCTATCACATTCACAAATAATTTCTAAATATATATCATTTTTATTTAGCTGATTATTTAATTTTTGTATTTCATTTTTTATATTAGGTATTAGTTTTTTTTGACATGATACAATGTTGGATGGTTTTATGCCTGAAAGTGCAGGTCCACAATGATATGCTATTAAATTTTCTAACATAATACCCCTTCCTTACAAAACATAACATCAAGGTAGTTTAGACTAATAACGATTCAAAAAAATATATTTTATAATTCGGCGCATCTATTTTAACAGACACGCCGAATTACAAACCGCCATAATAACTAATTACTTTATTTGTTCAGAGCAACCGCAGTTACACTTATGTTTTTTACATTGTCCTCCATCAGGACAACCAATACATGTTTTTCCTGACTTTTTTGCTTTATATATATATATTCCGGCACAACAAAGTATTATCAAAACAATTGCTACAATTATTAAATCAATCATTTTACACTCTTGCTCCTATATTATTTGATTTGGATAATGTATATTCTTTTTTTAGATTTTTATCCGATCTTATCATTAAAGAAATTATAATACCTATCATTATTGCAACAGCAATAAGCCCGGGTACAAATCCGGAACCAACTTCTCCTGCTGTTATTATCGTACCTACTTGATATACTAAAAATGCAACAATGTATCCTGTTGCAAGCTGAAGTGCAACACCGCCAAACATCCATTTTTTATCTTTAATTTCTGAATTCATTGCACCGATAGCAGCAAAACAAGGAGGAGTAAAAAGATTAAACATCAAGCATGCAAGAGCAGCAACCTTTGTAATTCCAAAAATAGCAGCAACTTCATTTGCACCACCTATAAGTGCCAATTCTTCAGTATCAATGAAGTTTGTTATACCGTAACACACCGCAAGTGTTCCAACAACGTTTTCTTTTGCTATAAATCCTGTAACAGAAGCAGCAGCCATTTGCCATACACCAAATCCTAAAGGTATCAGCAAGAAAGCCACCGGAGCAGCAATAGATGCAAGGATAGATGTACTTTCCATTCCTTCCTCTACAAGCTGGAAATTCCAGTTAAATGCCTGCATTATTTGTACAATGGTATTACAAATAAGAATAATTGTACCAGCTTTTACTATGTAAGCCCAACCACGTGAGCACATTGACAAAAACGCACGTTTAACAGATGGTACTTTATATTCCGGTAGTTCAATAATGAAGAATGATTTTCTGTTTTTATATCCGGCAATTTTGTTAACCACAAGAGCACCAACAAAAATCAAGAATATACCAACAAAGTACATTAACGTCCCTACCCAAGAAGCATCTGCAAAGAATACACCTGCAAATAATGCAATAACAGGAAGTTTAGCACCACATGGCATAAAAGGAGAAAGCATTGCTGTTGCTCTGCGTTCACGTTCGTTTCGAATTGTACGGCATGCCATAATACCAGGTATTGCACATCCTGTTGTTATTACAAACGGAATAACTGATTTACCCGAAAGTCCAACTTTCTTAAAAATCGGATCAAGTACAACAGATACTCTTGACATATAGCCGCAATCTTCAAGTAAAGCTATTAAGAAATACATAACCATTACAAGTGGCAAAAATCCTATAACAGCACCCACACCACCTATAATACCGTCAACTAAAATTGCTTGTAAAAGTGGATTGGCGTTTTCTACCAATTCCCCTACCCAACTTTGAAATATTTCAATCCATCCAGTGATTGTATCTGCAATTAACGGTCCAAGTGTAGATTGTGAAATATAAAACACTAAAAACATAACCACAGCAAAAATAGGAATACCTAACCACTTATTAGTTATGATTGCATCAATTTTATCGCTTATATTCTTTTCTTTCGTAAGAACTTTACGAGTTTCTACTTCTTTAACAATCTTATTTACAAACTCAAAACGTTTACGGTCAGCTTCTTCAACAACTTTTTTATCTGTTAGATCGATGTCACCCTGTGTATATACAGCTTTTTGATCTACACCTTTTGATTTTACTGCTGCTTCAATTACAGACTGTAAGCCCTCTGCTGATGTTGAAACTGTTTCAATAACAGGACAAAAAAGTTTTTCTGATAACACTTTAGTATCAATTTTTGTTTCTTTTTTTGCGTTAATATCACTTTTGTTTAAAGCAATTACAACAGGAATTCCTAATTCTAAAAGCTGTGTTGTAAAAAACAAACTACGGCTTAAATTGGTTGCATCCACAATATTAATTATAACATCAGGATTTTCATGTTTTACATAAGAACTTGTAATGCTTTCCTCAGATGTAAAGGGCGACATTGAATATGCACCCGGCAAATCCACTGCTATAAGTTCCTCTTCTCCGTTGTAATAAGCTTTTTTTATGGTATGTTCCTTTCTCTCAACAGTGACTCCTGCCCAGTTACCTACCTTTTCATTTCTGCCTGTTAATGCGTTGAACATGGTAGTTTTACCAGAGTTTGGATTACCAGTCAAAGCGATTCTCATAATATATTCCTCCTTATTAAATCCTAAACGGATTATAATTTACTTATGGGTTATTTTAGACTAACTTACTATTAAAAAAATAATTATAGATTAAATAGTTATCGTTTTAGCTAACTGTTTGTCAATGTTGTATCTACCATCTTTAATTGACACAACGCAGCCACCTTTTAAATGGGATATTACAGTAATCATTTCCCCTTCATAACAGCCTAATGAAAACAAAAATGCATCCATTTCTTCGTCATCAGTATTTATACCTTTAATGACATATTCTTTTCCTTCAATAGCATCTGTCAAATTCATTTTTATCTCCTATTCTACTAAATATATATGATAATATTAAAATCTTTAAACAACTTTAGTTAGAAAACTCTAACCTATATTGGTTAGTTTACCATAACTAACCAGCTTTGTCAATAGTTTTTAAATAAAAAAATACATTCTTGCATTTTTTCACAACAAGAATGTATTTTATATTAATCTTTTTTTAGTTTTTTTAAATAATATTCTTTAATCTTTTCAAAAGTTTCACTGCTTAAATCGTGTTCTATTTTACAGCTATCCTCATATGCAGTTTTTTCACTGACACCAATTTCCATTAAAATTTTTGCTACAAGCTGATGTCTTTCGTACATTTGACTTGCGACTTCATATCCCTTATCAGTCAAAGTTATGTAGCCATCTTTATCAACATGAATATATCCTTCTTCTCTAAAATGCTTCATTGCAACAGAAACACTCGGTTTAGAAAAATTCAGCTGATTTGCAATATCAATACTACGCACATTACCTTTTTCCTTACTAATCATCAATATTGATTCCAGATAATTTTCGGCTGATTCCTTTATAATCATGTCTTTTACCTCATATTTTCTTTATAAAATTATTATAACATAGTAAAATTAATGTGTCAAACTTGTATTTTTAGCTATTGTAAAATTGATAGATCATTGCTTTCGCAAAGTGTACTTATTCCGCATAGAATTAATATCTCATCATAATCGTTTTGTTCAGTGAGAAGCGACACCGGAGTTAAGTAATATCTTAAATCAACCATATCTATCATAGAACAATTTTCAGCCATAAAAGGAACAAAACTGTGTGCAAATGAGTCTTTAATTACAAGTATCTTTTTACCATTTGGGTTATCATGATTTTCTATTCGTTCATATCCATGATTACCGTCCAAAAATACAGGATATTTATCCTCATTTTTTAGATGTTCCCTAAAAAACATATCATTGTATAACACATTTTCTACTGTAACTGTTACATTTATAGGATAGGACCACACCTCAAGCGTATCAGGTTTTTCGTGCCATAAAGCACTTTTTGTATATGTAGTTCCATAAAAATTTTCTGTTTTTTCAATTATATAATCGTCTTTATTTCTTATGTTAATGTCATTTTTTTTTGCCCATATAGAATAAGCTGTATAAGCACCATCTTCTGTCCAATGGTGATCTGTTTTATAATAAAGCTGGATGTCATTTTTTACAGAATTAAATTTATCATGTAAATCAATCATATCCACATTACCTGACAAATAATTTTCTGCTTCACTTATAATTTTTTCATCATTATATTCTGTATGTATTTTAGGTAACTTTTCTGTCATGATACTTCCTGTTGAAGGTACAATCATCATGTCAGTTTTTATTTCTGTATTTTTAGAAAAATTAAGTATAGCATTTAAGTTGTCCTTAAATTTTTCTTCATCACATTTTACAGGAATATTAATAAGATAACCGTCCTGCCCTTTATAAACTCCGTTAGAACCGTTTCTTCCTGTACTTAGCATATAATATGAATCTAAAGAAACAAAGAAATTTCTCTTTGGAAAATGATCAGAAATATATTCTTCAAAATCATTTTCCCATTTACCGCTCAAAACATCTGTTGCAGATATTTTAGGAAATTTGGCAAGTGTCCTTTTCTCATTTACTGAAAAGTTTTCCTTGGGCAGAAAAATAAGCCCTATCCCCATAATCCCAATAAATCCGCAAAAAAGTGATGTTATAAATATATCTCTCTTTCTAACCATAGTACATCACCTTTCTAAAAACGAAAATACAAAAACGGATTATAGCTTTGATTTACAAGTGATGCTGTACATAAAAGCAATATAACAACACAAAACACCGTTTCAAATATTACCGTATATTTTCTATCTTTTATTTTTAAATATTGATTCTTCCATAAAGGTACAGATGCAAAAACACCGCATAAAAGCAAAGGCAGATAAGAAATTATAATACTTAGCGAATCCTTACCTATAATACCATTACTTAATGTGAACATACCTACAATATAGCTAAAAAGTTTAGATTGATCGTCAAAATAAAATATCACCCATCCAATCAATATAAAAAATAATGAGTATATATGTTGCAATGCAAACGGTAATTTTTTTATATATTTTCCAAATACATATTTTTCAAGTACAAGTATTATAAAATAATATAATCCCCATTCTATAAAATTTAAGCTTGCACCATGCCAAAGCCCTGTTAAAAACCAAGTAATAAATAAATTAAATATTATTCTTGCAAATTTACCTCTGTTTCCACCCAACGGTATATACACATAATCTCTAAACCATGTGCTAAGTGATATATGCCACCTACGCCAAAACTCCGTTATACTTTTTGAAATATACGGATAATTGAAATTTTTCATAAACTCAAAACCAAACATCTTGCCCAGACCACACGCCATATCGCTATAACCCGCAAAATCAAAATAAATTTGAAATGCGTATGCAATAATTCCGACCCACGCACCAATGATACCTAAATCATTTGTGCCACGTAATGTATCCCAAAGTACACCCATTTGATTTGCAATAAGAACTTTTTTTGCCAATCCGACAAGAAATAATTTAACACCATCAGCAAATTGACGGATGTTTTCTTTTCTGTTTTCAAGCATTTTTGCAATATCAATATATCTTACAATAGGTCCAGCAATAAGCTGCGGAAAAAATGATACGTATGTGCCAAAAGAGACAATACTCTTTTGTGCTTTAGTGTCCCCTCTATATACATCTATTGTATATGAAACTGTTTGAAATGTATAAAAAGATATACCTATTGGCAATGGTAAATCTATTTTAGGCATAAATGCAAATGGAGGTATTTGCCTTAACATATCAGTTAAAAAACCTGTATACTTAAATACAGCCAAAAGACCTATACTTATGATAAGGGACACTAAAAGATAAAACTTCATTAACTTTTTATTTCCCCTATTTTTTTCGATAAACAATCCACAAATGTAGTTTGTGAAAATAGAAATGAGCATTACTATTATAAGTACAGGCTCACCCCAACCGTAAAAAATCAAATTAGCCGCAAGCAAAAACGCATTGCGGCATTTTCTCGGTATTATATAATATATTGCCAATACTATTGGCAAAAAAACGAATAAAAACAATAGGCTGGAAAAATACAACCTCTAACACCTCTCAATATTACTTTGTGTATTCATCAATTATCGCTTTGGCAGATGTAGAATCTTCCGAAACACATACTATAACATAATCACCACTTACTTCAATGATACAATCATTAAGTTTTGGTACTTCATCCGGGCGATAACTTGAATAACTATTTTTTTGAGAGTCTATATGTTTTTGTGCCTTTTCCTTTACGACATCTGTATTAGTAGTTTTAAATATTGTAACTTCATCGACAACAGCTGCTGTACCTGCACTTGAAATGCATTCTTCAACTTCTCCATCTTCGATTCCGTAGCGTTTCATTGTAACATCAGCTGAAACGCTGAATAATTCTTCACTAAAACTTCCTTCGCTTAAAAGTTTAGAATTAAGTTCTTCAATGTTAATTTCATTTGCTCCGCAGCCTGTAAAAGCAAAGCATATAATTGTCAGTAATATTGATAGTATTATCTTTTTCATTTCTTTTCCCCTTGTATCATTGTATATTATTTTGTATATATAGCAGACATTTTTTATAATATTCTTCACCGAAATGAACACCGTCACTGGCAGCTCCATCAGGCAGTGTACCATCGTTTCCTACAACTGCACTGTATATATCTACATATACAGCACCTTTATCTTGTGCAAGTTGTTTTATTAATTCGTTCATTTCTCTAATGCTGTCATTATTTATATTGTTTTCATTTTTATCTGAAACTGCTTTTGTTACCGGTGTGATATTAAGTAAATATATTTTACTTGAAGGTTGATATTGTCTTGCTTTATCTATTAATGTTCCGTACTGTGCTAAAAATGTGTCTTTACTGTCCCAACCCAGTTCATTTTCGCCAAACAGCATAAATATTTTATTATAACTTTTTCCATTATTTAGTTCATCAATTACAGGTACAGTTCCTGTTGACGTAGGTTCCGTCAAAGCACCATTTACAGTTAGTCCAACCTTTGAAAAATAATCTACATTGTCAAAAAAACTGTAAAGAATCATTCCATCAATAAAAGAATTACCTACAAAAGCGGAATTAGAATAGTATTCATTAGAAATTTCTGTACTTAACGTAGGTAGTGGTGTTATTTGCGGTGCAGGCGTTTGCTGTTCCTGAAGCTGTTTCTGCTCTTTAACATTTGAGATATATGATACACATCCTTTTATGCTAAAAATTAAAATAACAGCTATAACCACAATTAATACGCCAACAAATACTCTATGTAATAAAATTTTTCTTTTTTGTCTTTCTTTTTCGTGTTTTCTTTTTATTAAATCAAGTCGTTCTTTCTGATCCAAAATTTTTCTCCTAAATATATAAACAAAATATAATCAATCTGTATTGACTGATATATAAAATACTATCACTCTTTAAATATTAAGTCAATAGTAATTTAATATAAACTTTTAGTAATTTATACTCTCTAATTAGACGTATTAAACTTTTATATAAAAGGTTTCAAAAAACGCCTATATTAAGTCTGAAAGCAGTATAAAATTATTTTGCTTTCAGACGATATTCACCGGCACTTATTCCCACTATCTTCTTAAATGATTTTTGAAAGTTACTGTACGATTTATAGCCACATAAATAACATATATCATTTATTCTAAACTTTGTTGTTCTAAGCATATATTTAGCCCTTTCTATTCTTATTTCAGAAATATATACTGATATATTTTTACCTGTAATTTTTTTGAAATATCTCGATAAGTATTCACGAGATAAATGTGTATATGAAGAAAGATTTTCAAGAGTTATTTCACTGCTGTAATTTAACTGAATGTATCTTATTATTTTATCTATTATCTCATCTTTTGTAGTTGCCACATTGTCTTTTCTTTCATTTAGCTCATATAATCGAATCATATATATTAATATATTAACTATACAATTTTCTATTATTACTGAACTTCCATAAGTAAAATGATTATATTCATGTGCAGTATTCATCAACATACGATACAATATCTCAGCAAAATCACTGATTTTTATGAAAAATAAATCACCACTTACAAGTTTTTTCATTAATTTGTATTCTTCAATTTCTCGAATAAGAGATAATCTTTTTATGATTTTTCTTATATAATCATCTTTTATTAAAAGATTTAATACCTTAACCCATCCCCCATTATTCACATTAGGAGATTTAATACAATGCTCAGTATTAGGTGTTATTAATATCACCTCACCTGATTTGATATCTGTAATTTCATTGTTTCCATAGTAATGAGTTCCACTTCCCTCGTAAACGTATGATATTTCCCAAAAATCGTGTGAATGTAAATTTTTTTCACGATGTTCAATATAAAATCCCGCATGTATATTTTCATTATTTTCAAAAAAATCAGAGATTAAATATTTTTTGCTCATATATCCACCTCATATAATAAACTTATATTTTGCTAATTAAATTATATATGCCAACAAAATATATGTCAATATTTTCTCTATAATAGATAATCCATGACATTGATATTTACTATATTTATCGCTATAATCGAATTATAAAACAAAATATGAGCTATGGAGGTACTAAAATGAAAATAATACATGCATCAATACAAAATTACTATACGCAGACAGGTGTTGGCAATGACCCAATATTTATGTGGAAATATGACACAGGTGTTGGCACACAAACTGCATATAAAATTGATATTTACTGTAAAAACGCTTTAATTTTTTCTACCGGTAAAATTATGAGCGATGAGCAAAATAATATAGGAATTAAGATAAATTTAGATGAACAAACAAGATATTCTTATGACATTACTGTATGGGATGAAGATGATATAGAAGTTAAGAGTGATAGATATTTCTTTATAACAGGTATGCGTGACGTTAAAGCAAACTGGATAAGTAATGGTACAGCAAAACCATTTTTAGCACGAAAAAAATTTTATTACAGCGGCGGTGATGCAATTTTATCTGTATGTGCAACCGGTCAATTTGATGTTCATATTAACGGGGAAAAATTAGGTGAATACGTTTATCAAGGCAGTCAAACTGATTTTAATAAACATATTCACTATTATACATACGATATTTCAAATGTTCTAAAATTCGGAGAAAATGAAGTACTAATTGAAACAGCTAATGGATGGTATATAGGCGATACTAACCAAGACAGACATTTTTACACTATGGGTATGGGCTATGAGCCATACGGAAAATATTTAGCTGTCCTTGCTCAAATTAAGCTTAGTACAGGTTATATAGTATCAGATGAAAGCTGGGATGTAAGTGTATCAAAAACAACTCTTGCCAATATATTTGGGAGTGAAGATATTGATAATAGAATTACATTCAACTGGTTACCTGCTACTATACTACAAGATACTGCACCTAAAGGAGAAATTATACCAATAACATATCCGCCGGTAGTTCATAGATATAAATACAATGTAAAATCAGTTGATAAAGAACGTATGATATTTGACTTTGGTCAAAATATGACTTCTCAGTTTTATATAAAAATAAAAGGTAAATGCGGTCAAAAAATAAAAGTAATTCCTGCTGAAAAACTCGATAAAAATGGTGATATTATTCAAACTGTAAACACATATTCTATTTTAACATTAAGCGGAGGTATAGATGAGTTCAATCAGCGATTTTCTCTTAATGGTGCAAGGTGGTACAAAATTGAAGGTGCTGAATATAATCAGATTATAGAATTTGTTTCTTATTTTACAACTACATCTGCAAATCAAACAGGATATTTTAAATGTTCCGATGACAGATATAATAAGATTTATAATATTATATTAAAAGCTATTGAAAGCAATTTAAATCATTTACATACAGATTGTCCAACAATAGAAAAACAAGGGTGGTTAGAACCTAATCATCTGATGGCAAGAGCTATAATGTATAATAAGAACGTAGACACATTATGGTCAAAAATATCTATGGATATGCGTGATTCTCAATATACGAAAGATGAATTTGATATTGATAAAGGTGAATTTAGGCATGAATACAAATATGGTCTTATCCCATCTATTGCACCAAGATATGCTAAATTTATTCGTGATTGCGGAAGCGGAAGTTTTTGGGATATTATCCCCTGGGGAAGTTCTATTATCCTTGCCGGATATGAGCAGTATTTATTTTACGGAAATAAACAAGTTTTAGAAGATAATTACGAAAGTGCTGTTCTATACCTAAATTATTTAACTGACCAATATGAGAATTACAGTAAAATATATAATAAAAACACTGATGAAAAATTCATTTGTGCAGGTCTTGGTGATTGGGGCATTCGTCAAAACGAGGGTGAAAGCAGAGAAAATATAGAAACAGCCTTTTACTATCACGATATAATGACATTATCAAAAATTTCAAAAATATTAAATAAAGGCGATGAGAATAGATTACTTAAAATGGCAAAAAGTGTAAAGAAACGCTATAACTCATCATTACTAAAAATTGATGGAGATAAAATTTATTATAAAGCATACGATAACGGAGAAGTAACTCAATCAAACCAGGCTATACCGCTCTATTTTGGACTTGTACCTGATGAATACAGAAATGATATAGAAAATACACTTGTGACACTATGCAATAGAAATCATTTAAAATGCGGTGAAATTGGTTTAGTGTATATATTACGTTGCCTTTCAAAAATAGGACGTAATGATATAATACATGAGATGATTACTAAAAAGAATCATCCATCATATTTAAGGTTTGTAGAAAATGGTGAAACGACTCTTCCTGAATTTTGGAGAGATGATGCAAGGAGCAGAAATCATGATATGATGGGACATATTATGGAATGGTTCTTTACTGATGTTGCAGGAATAACCAGCAGTGATGCTTTTAAAACTGTTTCAATTTTTCCAAAGTGTACTGATTTTATAAAATCATTTGAGTGTGAATTTGACTGCATTAGAGGTAAAATCTATGTTAAATATGAAAATGGTAAAATGGATATATCTTTACCTGCAAATACACACTTAACATCTACATCAAATTTGGACGTAGAAAAAGGGGCTTATTAAATTAGCCCCTTACACATAGATTTCTTTCACTGTGTCAAACTTATTCATCTATTTTTATGCACTTTGTTTTCTTTATAAAAAGAATTCCCACTGTATCAGCCAATATCCAACCTATAGGTATTGCCCACCATATACCATTAACTCCAATTGATGAAATAGGTGCTAAAATATATGCAAGAGCTACTCTTGTTCCTAATGAAATTATAGTAAGAATAAGCGACATTTCAGGTTTACCGATTCCACGGTAAAATCCGTAAAGTAAGAAAAGAATTCCTATTCCAAAATAAAAGCTCCCTTCTATTCGCAAATATGTAGAACCCGTGCGTATAATATCAATTTCTAATCCGTCAACAAAAATCTGCATAAGTTCAGGTGCTAAAATAAATATAGCTGCTGATAAAATAAGACAGAATATAACTGATGTCTTCAATGCCTTTTTCATTCCCTGATGTACTCTGTCATATTTTCCACTTCCGTAATTTTGAGATATAAAAAGTGAGAATGCGTTTCCGAATTCTTGTGCCGGCATATATGCAAACGAATCTATTTTTACTGCCGCTGAAAATGCTGCCATGACAGTTGTCCCAAAGCTATTTACTAATCCTTGTATCATTAAAATCCCAAAATTCATCACCGACTGTTGGACACAAGCTCCGATTGAATGACGGATAACTTCCGCTGTAGATTTTTTGTTGACTTTAAAATCATTTTTTCTTAATCTAAGCCATGGTTCTTTTATCCATGTATAAAAGCCTATACCAAGTCCTGATACAGCCTGTGCGACTACCGTAGCTAATGCGGCTCCGCCTACACCCATTTGAAGTATCGGTACAAATATAATATCCAACACAATATTCAGTACTGTGGCAACCGCGAGAAAATATAACGGTACTACTGAATTTCCAATTGCTCTAAGCAAGAAAGCAAAATAATTATACAGAAACACAAAATATATGCCACTGAAAATAATTATTGTATAATCATGCATGAGCTTGTAAATTTCGGGTGGAGTATGTAAAATTTTGAGTATTGGATTAATACATAAAACTATGGCAATATTCATCAGTACAGTTACTGCTGTAATGAATATAAATGATATTGTCATACCTTGTCGCATACGCTGTTTGTCATTTGCTCCGAATGCAGTTGATAAAACAGCACCACTTCCCATACACAATCCAATTAAAACAGACGTTAAAAACGTCATAAGAGAATATGCAGAACCAACCGCCGCCAATGCATTAGATCCCAAAAATTTTCCGACAATGAAAGTGTCAGCTATATTATAACATTGCTGTAACAAATTTCCCAGTATCATTGGTGCCGAAAATAAAAGTAGTGTTTTTGTGATATTTCCTTTTGTTAAATCTTTTTTCATATTCTTAACTTTCTATATTAACCTAAATATTGTTTATATTAAACCACTATCATAAAAAAATACTAAATGTAGAGATATGCTTAATAATCACTGATTATATTATTTAAGAGAAATAAAAAACAATCCCTTGCATTCTATAATACAAGGAATTGCTTTACGTATTTTACATGTTTTTAAGTAATTTATCCAAACTTGCAAGTTTTACACAAGTAACAAATATTTCGCATGCTTGTGTTAATTCTTCAGGTGATGGATATGTTGGAGCAATGCGAATATTTGAATCATGAGGATCTTTACCATACGGATATGTCGCACCGGCAGGTGTCATAACAACTCCTGCTTCGCTTGCAAGCTGTACCGTTTTCTTAGCACAGCCATCCATTGTATTAAGAGAAATAAAGTATCCGCCCTTTGGTTTAGTCCACGTTGCGATGCCCATATTTCCAAGCTCTTTATCAAGAGTATTAAGCACCGCTTCAAATTTAGGTCTGATTATTTCAGCATGCTTTTTCATGTGTTCTATCATACCATTGAAATCGCCGAAAAATCTTGCATGTCTTAACTGATTTACTTTATCATGACCAATTGTCTGTATTGAAAGCTGTTTCTTAATAAAATCAAGATTTGCCTTTGAAGCTGATATCGCTGCGATACCTGAACCAGGAAAAGTAACTTTTGATGTTGAACAGAACTTAAATACCATATCAGGATTTCCTGCTTTTTCACATTCTTCAAGTATTTCAAGAATATGATCTTGGTCATCTTCATATAAATGATGTATGCAGTATGCATTATCCCAGTAAATTCTAAAATCTTCAGCCGCTGGTTTTAGATTTGCAAAACGTCTTACAACTTCATCTGAATATGTGATACCTGATGGATTTGAATATTTAGGAACACACCAAATACCCTTAACGCTTGCATCTTCAGATACATATTTTTCTACAAGATCCATATTTGGACCATCTTCGTTCATTGGTATGTTAATCATTTCAATGCCAAAAAATTCAGTAATCGCAAAATGTCTATCATATCCCGGAACCGGACATAAAAACTTAACCTTATCAAGTTTACACCATGGTGTTGAACCCATAACGCCATGTGTCATTGAACGGGCAACTGTATCATACATTACATTAAGACTTGAATTACCGTATATAATGATATTTTCAACGGGACATTCAATCATAGCACTTAATAATCTTTTTGCTTCAATAATGCCGTCTAAAACTCCATAGTTACGGCAATCTACACCTTGTTCACCAACAAGATTATAATCAGTAAGAGTATCTATCATTCCCATTGATATATCAAGCTGCTCAGTGTTAGGTTTACCTCTTGACATGTCAAGCTTTAAACCCATTGCTTTAAGTTCTTCGTACTTTGCAGCTACTTTATTGCGTTCTTCTTGTAATTCTTCTTTAGTCATTTCTTGGTATGACATTCAAACCCCTCCTTATAAAACCACTTGAGTATAAGTATATCACAGTGTATTTTTATAGTCAATCAGTAAAACATACAAATTTATATAAAAAATGTGCTTATTTTACTATAAATCTATATTCTGTTGTAAAATTATACTCTTCATTTTTCTTTAAAATTGGTGCTGGATAGTGGCTAAATTCCATAGCATTAGGAAAATATTGTGTTTCAAGACAAAATCCTTGATGAATACTGTATTTTGTGTTATTTTTGTATATTCCTTCTGCCAAGCCGTTTGATGTATAAAGCTGCATTCCCGGCTTATCAGTATATACTTCCATTTCTATACCGTTTTCAATACATTTTGCAATCGCTGCTTTTCTGTATCCTCTTCCTGAAATGATGAAATTATGATCATATCCGCCAAACATTTTAACTTGCTCAAAGTTAGAATTAATATCCTGACCGATAGGTTTAGCAATTCTAAAGTCAAAAGGTGTTCCTGCAACAGATAAAACTTCACCATTTGGCATACATTCACTGTTATTTGGCGTATAAAAATCAGCATTTATCCAAAGCGTTTGTTTATCTATGGTACCACCTCCATGTCCTGCAAGATTAAAGTATGCGTGGTTTGTCATATTAACAACTGTATCCTTATCGCATTTAGCACTGTAATTAATTTTTATTGCATTATCAGATGTAATAGTATATGTAACGGTTACATTAAGTGCACCTGGAAATCCTTCTTCTCCGTCAGGTGATATTATTGATAATTCAATAGCAGGTTCATCACAGTCTATTTCTTTTACATTCCATATTTTTTTGTCAAAACCATTAATTCCGCCGTGCAAACTATTTTTGCCTTCATTTACACCAACACTAAATTGTTGACCATTCAGCTTGAATTTACCATTTGCAATTCTATTAGCATGTCGTCCGATAAGTGCACCAAGATAGCCATCATTATTAAGGTAATCTTCAAATGAGTCACGTCCAAGAACAACATCTGTTTTTATGCCGTTTTTATCATTAACATAAAGACTTCTTAATATACCGCCATAATTTAATATTTCAGCACTAAGTCCTTTTTTATTGTCAAGTGTATAAAGTATTATATTTTCACCGTTAGATGTTTGTCCGAAGTTTACTTTTGTAATAGACATTGTTATATTCCTTTCTTATGTTTATTAATATTTATTGTAATTTTTTAGTGTTCTTTCGATGTTTCTTCTTGCATCTTTTTTTGCAATATCAGCACGTTTATCATAGAGTTTTTTGCCCTTTGCAACAGCTAAAGATACCTTAACAAGGGAACCTTTTAAATAAACAGAAATAGGTATAAGTGAATAACCGTCCTGTTGTATCTGGGAATTAAGTTTTAAAATCTCTTTTTTGTGCAGTAACAGTTTTCGATCGCGAAGGGGATCACGATTGAATATATTTCCCTGTTCAAATGGGCTTATATTCATCTGTTTTACAAATATTTCACCATTCTTTATTGATGCATAGGAATCAACAAGATTAACCTTACCTTGTCTTACTGATTTAACTTCAGTTCCCGATAATTCAATTCCTGCCTCTATTGTTTCTTCTATGAAGTATTCATGCCTTGCTTTTTTATTTTGTGCTATTATTTTTATGTTTTTATCTGCCATGAATTAATTTCCTTTCTATTTTTTAGGATTTTCGTTCATTATGCAACTTGTATCGTTTTTCGCCTTCTTTATAAAGTTTTGCTTCGTAAGCATTATTTTTATCATATTCTAATGCAGGAACCGGTTCCGGTTTTCCTGATTCATTTAATGATACCATTGTGAAAAAGGCTGTAAGTGCAATCTGTTTTTTGTCGGTCATTGTATTTTCTGATTCTACTGTAACAAATACCTCCATTGAGGAACGTCCGGCATAAATGACCTGTGCTCTACATGTTACAAGTTCACCGACCAGTACCGGCTTTTTAAAATTTAATTCTTCTACTCTGGCTGTAACCACATTTGTATGTGAATGTTTTTGAGCCGCTACACCTGCGGCACTGTCCATAAGCTTCATTATTTCACCGCCATGTATATTTCCAGCTGGATTTGCCTGCATCGGAAGTACAACCTGTGCCAATACAGAATACGACTGGTGCATTGTTTTGGTATTCATAGCCATTTCCTCCTAAAAGTAATTAAATATTTTTTCCAACTGCTGCTTTTTTTAGCATTTCCTTTGCATGGTTAAGAGCTAAATCGGTAACTTCTCCACCGTCGATTATTCTGGCAAGTTCTTTTTCACGACCTTCTTCATCAAGTTCTTCAAGAGTTGTTGATGCCATTTCACCTTCTGTATTTTTAAGTATAAGATAATGATTATCTGCAAGTGAAGCAAGTTGCGGAAGATGAGTTATACAAATCACCTGTTTACTTTTTCCTATTTGAGAAAGCTTTTTAGCTATACTCATCGCTGCCTTTCCTGAAACACCTGTATCGATTTCATCAAAAATAAGAGTATCAACTCCATCAGAATCAGCAATCACTGATTTTATCGCAAGCATTACTCGTGAAAGTTCTCCGCCTGAAGCAATTTTAACTAACGGCTTTAATGGTTCACCTGGATTTGTGCTTATAAGAAATTCAGTTTTATCCATACCGTTTTCGTAAAACTCGTCAGCGGTTTCCACATTAACTTTAAAAATTGCTTTTTCCATATTTAGTTCATGCAAAGAGTTTTCTATTTTTTCTTCCAGTATTTTAGCTGCTTTTTTTCTTCTTTCAGACAGTAAATAACCTTGTTCTGTAAGTTTTTTAGTTACCTTTATTAATTCTTCATTTAATTCATTAATTTTTTCATCACTTAAGCGTATGTCATTAAGTTCACTTTCAGCCTTTTTCATATACATAAGTATATCCTCAACAGTACTGCCGTATTTACGTTTAAGCTTTGATATAAGGTCAAGTCTGTCTTCTATATCATTTAATGTTTGTTCATCATATTCAATACTGTCACCATAATTTTTAAGTTCATGAGCAGCATCTTCAACGGAATACATTGCACTACTCAAAACTTCATACATTTCATTAATTTTAATATCAAGTTCTTTTATTTGTGACAATGATTCTACTGCAATACTTAAACCATCATAGGCAGATTGTATTTCATCACCGCCATAAATGTTATTATAAGAATCTGACACTGCGTTCACTATTTGTTCTGCATTTTGATATATTTCACGCTGTTTTTTTAAATCATCTTCTTCATTTTTTTCTAAATTTGCTTTTTTTATTTCATTTACCTGATATTCAAGTAAATCAATTCGCTGTATTTTTTCCTGTTCATTCATTTCAAGGCTGGACATATTCTTTTCAATTTCTCTCTTCTTTGATAATATTTCCTTATACGCTTTGATATATTCTTCATTTTCAGCATACGCATCCAAAAAAACAACATGTCTTGCAGGCGTAAGCAATGCCTGATTATCATGCTGTCCATGTATATTAATTAGACTGTCAGAGATTTCTTTTAAAATATTTAAAGTGACAACCATACCATTGATTCTTGCACTGCTTTTACCATCTTTTGAGATTTGTCTTGATATGATTATTTCTCCATCATCTACATCTATTTCGTTTTCTTCAAGTATTTTACATACATTTTCAGGTGCGTCAAATACAGCCTGTACTACAGCTTTCTCTTGTCCGTAACGCACAAGCTCTTTATTAGCTCTTTCACCAAGTATCATATTTATTGAGTCAATAATAATTGATTTACCTGCCCCTGTTTCACCTGTGAGAACACTGACACCGTCATGAAAATCAACACTTAATTTATCAATAACGGCAACATTTTTTATTGAAAGTTGATTTAACATACAAAGCTGCTCCTTAACTAAAAAGTTTCTTTAATTTATCCGTAATCTCTGCTGCTTTCTCTTCGCTTTTTGCGATAATGAGTAATGTATCATCTCCGGCAACAGAACCAAGAAAATCACCTCTCATAGATGCATCTACTGATGCTGCAACGGCTGATGCCATACCCGGATACGTTTTCACTACAACACTATTCATTGCATACTCAACACTTCTGACTGTATCTGTAATCATATTTATACGTCTATCCATATCTTCCGGTATTTCGTTAGATGATGAATAAACGCTGCCTTCTCCTCCCGGAAGGGGTATTTTAATAAGACCCAATTCTTTAATATCCCTTGAAACAGTAGCCTGTGTCACTTTAAAACCTATTTTGTTAAGTTCATTTATAAGCTGCTCATGTGTTTTTATATTTTTGTCGTGTATAATTTTTAAAATTTGTCCCTGCCTTCTGTACTTCACTTCTAAATCCTCCGTCAAATTACGATAGTTTTTTTAGTACAGTGTCATAAAATGACTGTCCGCCTATTTTTATAAGTTCAAAATCGTATTCAGACTCGGTAATACATACCTCATCACCTATATTTATGTACCCTTGCACATCACCATCTGCACTAACAACTGCATCTTGCATACCATAATCAGCGTTAAGTTTAATATTTATTACTTTATCAGATGAAAGTACAGCACTTCTAACAGACAGCATGTGTGCACATATAGGTGTTGCAACATACAATCTCATACAAGGATCAACAACAGGGCCACCTGCTGAAATCGAATACCCTGTAGAACCGGTAGGGGTTGCAATAATAAGTCCATCAGCAATATATCTATTGACTTCTTCACCATCGGTTAAAAGTTCCATGCAAATAAGTTTTTCTCCGACAGATTTTGAAACAACAACATCATTTAAAGCATAAAAAGTTTGTAATATTTCATTATTTCTTTTTATTTGTGCCTTAATCATCATTCTTTTTTCAATTTTGAAATCTTCGTTAATAAATCTATCCAGTGCACTTTCTATATTATCTGTCTCTATTTCTGTCATAAAACCTATTTTTCCCAAATTAATTCCTAATATAGGGATTTTACGTTTAGCACATTCTGATGCCCGCTGCAAGATAGTACCATCACCGCCAAGAACAATTACAAAATCGGCATTATCATATATCTCATCTCTTGAAACGTAGTTTGCACGCATGCCAAAATCAATGTATTCATCGCTTAGATATATGTTAGTTTTATCTTGTAAATACTCTACAATTCGCTTTGTATTTGCAAGATTTTTATCTTTTGTACTGTTTGGTATTATTGCAATTCTCTTCACGGGAAACTCACACCTCTGTATTTTGTATACTATTTATAATTATACACTATTCCAATGCTTTTTTCAATAGATTTGACAATATTTTAACTATTAATTTCTATGCTTGGAATAAAAAAAAACACAGATAAATTTTAGGTATATATATTACCTCAAAATATTATCTGTGCTCTATAAAATCAATTATTATTTTATAACAACTCTGTGGAAAGTCTTTTTGCCTTTTTTTATAATCATACCTTCATCAGTAATCATATCTTCTGTTACAACACCGTTTACATCTGTATATTTTGCGTCATTAATTGAAAGACCGTTTTGCTGAACAAGACGTCTTGCTTCGCCTTTTGAAGCTAAAAGCCCTGTTTTTACAAGTAAATCAAGAATACCCATACCGACAGCGTCAGGGATTACTGTTGTTGGCATATCTTCACTTACTCCACCTTTTGCAAAAATTTCTTCAGCCGTTTTTTGAACTCTATTAGCCTCTTCTTCCCCATGTACAAGCTTAGTAACTTCATAAGCAAGTATCTTCTTAGCTTTATTAAGTTCCTGACCTTCCCATTTTTCCATTTCTCGTATTTCGTCCATAGGTACAAAAGTCAAAAGCTTTAAACACTTAATAACATCTGCATCCTGTACATTTACCCAATACTGGTAAAAATCATATGGTGATGTTTTTTTCGGATCAAGCCATACAGCACCTGATGCAGTTTTTCCCATCTTTTTACCTTCGCTGTTTGTAAGCAATGTGAATGTCATTCCATATACCTGCTTTTGATCCTTACGTCTGCAAAGATCTATGCCGCCAAGAATGTTACTCCATTGATCATCCCCGCCAAGTTCTATTTTACAGTCGTATTTTCTGCTAAGCATTAAAAAGTCATAACTCTGCATTAGCATATAGTTAAATTCAAGGAATGAAAGTCCTTTTTCAAGTCTTTGTTTAAAGCATTCTGCTGTAAGCATCTTATTAACAGAGAAACATGAGCCTATATCTCTCAAAAATTCAACATAGTTTAAGTCAAGCAGCCAATCTGCATTATTTACCATTATAGCTTTGTCATCTGAAAAATCAACAACTCTCGAAAGCTGTTCTTTAAAACATTCGCAGTTATGATCAATAACTTCTTTTGTCATCATCTGACGCATATCAGTTCTGCCTGATGGATCGCCTATATGTCCGGTACCGCCGCCAACAAGTGCAATAGGTCTGTGACCATAATTTTGCATGTGACGCATTACCACCATCTGCAAAAAATGTCCTACATGAAGGCTATCTGCAGTTGGATCAAAGCCAATATAGAACGTAACTTTTTCCTTTCCCAATAATTCTCGTATTTCCTGTTCGTGAGTTGTCTGAGCTATAAGACCTCGTTCCAACAAAACGTCATATACATTACCTTGCATATCTTTTTCCTCCTTCTGTAGTGTATTGCCCACGAGTACGGCAATCTACATTATTATACACTTTTCACATTCATTTTGCAATAGTAAATTTTATTTTTGTAAATATAATTTGTATAATTGTCAATGATAGGTGACACTTTGATTAAAAAATAAAAAGTAACACTCAAATATGTACTGTGTTCGTCATATATTTCTCTGTATGTCCATCTTGTACATTTATTGGTAATATTTTTGCCCGCATACTACACCACAATATGAGGGTACAAATTTAACATCTATTTGCACTTTCTTACCAGGATAATCTGCTCTTTGATAGTGTGTTCATTGGGGTGATGATGAGGTCTATAGCTCTTGTCCATAAGGCTTTTCCAGCTCTTGCCGTCATATTTGGAGTTCATTTCCCTTTTCATTTGTCACCTATCAATTGTATCACAACACTATATAAAATGATTTTTGATAAGCACGTTCTCTTTCAAGTACAAAATTTTATTGATATATTTTGTAATAAAAAAACTCTTATTTTGCATTATCTCATTAAATAACCACAAAAAAGAGTTTTTATACTACAATTCAAATTGTAATTAAACATCTATTTTAACATCCCACAAATCATTTTATAATTTTTTTAGCTACAACTACAAAACGTTCGTTTGATGTATGATATGCACAAGTTGATAAAGTTATCAACTTGTCGCCATATTCAGCTGTTATACCTGTGTCATAGCAAGATAATTCCTTAACTTTCTTTATATATTCGCTAAATTTTTCTCCATCAGTAATATTAGCATAATCATGATACCTAAACTCATTATTTGCCCCTACTTTAGTAGTAAACACTCCTAAAATTTGATATTCACCTCTTTCATACAAATCATCAAAAATTATTGTACTATGAGAATCATAAAAAGACTTATCTTCATATTTTAATAAATCAGCAAACATAGAGCCATCTTTCATGTTATGTGCATATATAATATAATTAGAACTTATATCTTGACTTTCGTAATCCATAAATGGTATACCGCTATATTGACTATTTTTTGAAAAATCCCTATGGAGATAATATTCATTATCTTTACTGCGAACTACGGGATAATCTATTTTAGTATCAGATATTTTAATCCAGCCCACCATATCATTATTTTGTTTATAAAGATTAGAGTACGAAAGAAGAATACCGTTATCATCACGTTCTTCAATATAATTACCTGACGCATCTACTCTCGGATATTTTTCAACAACATCTTGTAAGTTTTCATATTCCACTTGAGCATTCTTGCAATCATAAAAATACTTGCCTACAAAAATACAACATACAACAATAAACAAAATCAAAAGGACCTGTATGAGAGTTAGAATTTTTTTCACTTTCACACACGTCCTTTCATGTTAGTCATTTTTTCTTTTTTTAATCTCTATAAATATAACCGCACCTATAGCTATTACACTAAGTGATATAAGAGTCGTTACTGGCATATTATCCCCTGTTTTAGGATTTGATTTTTCTGAAGTTGATGATGGCTTAGATGTTGCTTTTGATGAACTGCTGCTTGATACCTTTGGACTTGATGTTGGTTTTGCTGTCGCTTTTGATGCTTCATACGGTGTCAAAACTGTATCATTGTCAACCTCTATCGTTTCTCCCTCCTGAAGATTAATTACATATTTTTCAACACCAGTATTCTTAGAACCCTTTTTCTTTAATACTATACTCGTTTTTAAAACGTCTTCTGATGTATACACATGAACTTTGCCTTCACCTGTCATTGTATATCTGCCTTCATCTATATCTCTTCCAACAAGGAATTTTCCTTTTGAAAGTGTTACTGTACCATCCTTATCCTCTTTAACTTCTGCACTTTCTTCAGTAGGCTGTGGCGTCGATGTTGGTACCGTTGTAACCGTTACTGACGGAGTAGCTGTTGGAGCAATAGATTGTACCGGTTGTGCTGTTGATAGGTTTACAGCTTCCGTTACAATACACCAATCAAGTTTATTTGCATATTTTTCCACAGAGGATTTTACATTATCATCAACTGAAATTTCGATATTAAATATTTGATTTTCATCATTTCGAGACTCATTCATTATACCCAAAGGTATATCTCTATAAGTATTTTGACTGTCATCGTTCATTGCATCTTCATCTGAATATATTTTATTTCCTGAAGCGTCTATAACATTTATGTCATAATAATCAAGGGCTAAATATTCATCGGGCGAAGGCGTTGATACAGCCTCCTGTGGACCTGTCTGCGTGTCAGATTCTAATGGTATCTCTAATCTTAATTTAACCGAAACAGGTAGATCCGCATTTTTACTTGTCACTGTTAATGTCTGAATAACGGAGTCTTCTTTTGAAAGGTCACTTAATTTTGTCATTAATGTCTTAACTGACTTTACAACTTGACCACTTTTTTCTGTATACGTATATGTTATCGGTTCTGAACCATTTATATTATTTTTAACTGATATTTCACCCGTTGCAGCAAACGCACTGACAGAAACAGATATCATCACTGCAAAGGAAACTATTCCGCTTAATAATTTCTTCACTGTTACCACTTCCTTACAAGTTAAACATATATTTTTTTATATTATATCATATTTTTATAAGTTTGTCACTACAAAAATCAATAAATTCTCCCCTATTTTTCTTTTCATTCATTGTTATAGTAATGTTTTTATGGTATAATAATACCATAAAGGAGGTAAAGAAATGGCTTTAATATACGAACAGCTTTCAGATGAACTTCAAAAACGAATAATAAAAGAAAATTTTGGCGGCGAGGATTTCTATGATCCTGCAATCAGAAGAAACACCAAGAAAGACAAAGCAACGCTATGGCGTCCGGCTTTTGTAAGAGATGTTGAAAAAATCATGCACAGCCCTTATTATAATAGATATACCGATAAAACACAGGTATTTTCATTTTACAAAAATGATGATATATCCCACAGGGCACTCCATGTCCAGCTTGTATCAAGAATTGCTCGAAACATAGGAAAAATGCTTGGTCTTGACTTAGATCTTATAGAGGCAATCGCTTTAGGACATGACATAGGACATACTCCATTCGGACATGCAGGTGAGCGTTTTTTAAATGATCTTTATCATGATAGTACAGGAAAATATTTTAATCACAACGTACATAGTGTTCGAGTGCTTGATAAAATATTTAATTTGAATATAAGTTTACAGACTCTTGATGGAATTTTATGTCATAACGGAGAGTTTGAATGTAAAGAATATATACCTTCAACATTAAACAACTTTAACGAATTCGATAAAAAAGTTGAAAAATGTTACATTGATCAATCAGCAATAAAACATCTTATACCTTCAACCCTTGAGGGGTGTGTTGTTAGAATATCAGATATGATTGCGTATATAGGCAAAGACAGACAAGACGCAATCAAAACAAAACTTATTGACAGTGAAAATATTTTTCAAGAAAACGAAATAGGAAAACACAATGCCACTATTATTAACAACCTTATTGTAAATATAATTGAAAACAGCTACGGACATAACTATATTAAAATGGACGATACTCATTATAATGCTTTAAAATGCAGTAAATCAGATAATTATAAAATTATATATCAGAATAACAAAATCGCTGATGTGTACGAAAACAGCATAAAACCTATGTTTGAAAAAATTTATAATAAATTACTTTATGATTTAAAGCATAACGACCAAACTTCTCCAATTTTCAAACATCATATTGAATTTATCAATAACGCAAATAAATTTAAAGAATACAACTACCAAGAAAACAGCACAATCGATGATATTGTTGTAGATTATATTGCAAGTATGACAGATGATTATTTTATTGATTTATACGAATATTTGTTTAACACAAAGCCACTTGTGAAATATATTTCATATTTTGACAATGTTTAAAAAACAGGTTTTTTATAAATTTTGTATTGAAATTTTAATTTTTTAGGTGTATAATAGATGTAACATTGTTTGATATATACAATGTTACGTTCATATACAACAAAGCCACCGATAAAATAATGTCGGTGGCTTTGTTGTATATATTAGTTTTTACCTAATTCTTTCGACTTTTCCATACAGGCTTTCATCGCTTTTATTATACTGTTTCTAAATCCTGTTTCTTCAAGAACTGAAACTGCCTCAATTGTAGTACCTGCCGGCGAACAAACCATATCCTTAAGTTCACCAGGATGTTTTCCTGTTTCAAGTACCATTTTTGCACTGCCTAAAACAGCCTGAGCAGCAAAAATATATGCTTGATTTCTTGGCATCCCACCAGCAACAGCAGCATCTGCCATGGCTTCTATCATCATAAATACATAAGCCGGAGATGAACCGCTTACAGCTGTTACAGCATCCATAAGTGTTTCTGTTACAACTTCACCCCTGCCAAAGCTATTAAATATTTTTACAATCATATCAACTTCACTTTCGGAAATATTTTCATTCGGCGTAAGTGCAGCCATTCCACTTCCTACCAATGCCGGAGTATTTGGCATTACTCTAACAAGCTTTATATTTTTTCCAAATGCCTTTACAATATTTTCAATAGATTGTCCCGCAACAATGGAAACAATTACAGCATTTTCACTTACTACTGATGTAATTTCATCAATTACATTATACAAAAACTGGGGTTTAATGCATAAGAACAAAATATCACTCTTTGCAGCTTCTTTGTTGCTACCAGTAACATTAACTCCATATTCATCTTTAACTTTATTTAAAGCTGATTCACTTAAATCGGAAACTAAAATATCGTCCGGAGCTACAATATTATTTTTTATAATTCCGCCTATTATGGCACTTCCCATATTACCACTGCCTATAAATCCTAATTTCATTCTACAACCTCCTAAAAAAATACCGGACGAAAATTATCGTCCGGTATCACTGTTTTATTAAACCGGATATGTTTTATTTTCCATATCCACTAAATCTGCATCAATTTTATACTTTTGAGCACGTCTGTATTCAAAGAATTTAACTGCTACTTGTCCGAACAAAGCGTAAGATAGCACATCTTCAGGCTGTTCAATCCATTCAGCACATTCTTTCTTCATCTGTTCAAGCTCAGGTTTTAATAAATCAGCAGGACGGCATGTGATTCTTTCTTCATCACCGATAATCTTTTTAACCATTTCCGGTGATATTTCAGCAGGACACTTACCGTATTCGCCTCTTACTATACCCTTTGTTTCCTTAGATACCATCTTGTATCTTTCACCCATAAGTACGTTCAAAACTGCCTGTGTACCAACAATCTGTGATGATGGTGTAACAAGCGGAGGATAACCAAGATCAGCACGAACTCTTGGAATTTCTTTAAGAACATCCTCGTAAGCATCTTCTCTTCCCTGCTGTTTTAGCTGAGAAACAAGGTTTGAAAGCATACCGCCAGGAACCTGATACTTCAAAGTATTAACATCAACACCCATAACCTTTGTGTTCATAAGTCCGCTCTTTATATATTCTTCTCTAAGCGGTTTGAAGTAATCACTAATTTCGATAAGTTTATCCAAATCGTAGCCTGTATCATATTCAGTACCCTGCAAAGCTGCTACCATAGGTTCTGTTGGAGGCTGTGATGTACCCATAGCCAATGGTGACATAGCACAATCAATTACGTCTACGCCAGCCTCAATAGCCTTTAAGTAAACCATTGATGCTTCACCACTTGTATAGTGTGTATGAAGTTGAATTGGAATTTTAACCTCTTCTTTCATCATCTTTACAAGATCATAAGTTACATATGGTCTTAAAAGTCCGGCCATATCTTTTATACAAATTGAATCTGCACCCATTTCTTCAAGCTGTTTTGCCATCTTTACAAATTTTTCATTTGTATGGAATTCACTTGTTGTATAACATACAGTTGCCTGAAGATGACCTTTTTCCTTTTTACATGCCTTAATAGCACATTCAAGATTTCTTACGTCATTAAGTGCGTCAAAAATTCTAAGTATATCAACACCGTTTGCTATTGATTTCTGTACGAAATATTCAACTATATCATCAGCATAATGTCTGTAACCAAGAATATTCTGACCTCTGAAAAGCATCTGAATAGGTGTTTTTTTAGCTCTGTCCTTTATCTTTCTAAGTCTTTCCCACGGATCCTCATTAAGGAAACGAAGGCAGGCATCAAAAGTAGCTCCACCCCATGCTTCAAGAGAATGATAACCAATTTCATCCATCTTTGATACAATAGGAAGAATTTGTTCAGTTGTCATTCTTGTAGCAATAAGTGACTGGTGAGCATCTCTAAGGACTGTTTCGGTAATTTCTACCGCTTTTTTTCCTTTTGCCATTTATATTTCACTCCTTATACTAAAATTCAATTAAAGATTACCAAACATTGCAAGGAATACACCGGCTGCAACAGCACTACCGATAACTCCGGCAACGTTAGGACCCATAGCGTGCATCAACAAGAAGTTTGCCGGATTTTCTTTTTGTCCGACAACCTGTGATACACGAGCTGCCATTGGCACGGCACTTACGCCGGCACTACCGATAAGAGGATTAACTTTACCCTTTGTAAGCCAGCACATAATATCGCCAAGGAATAATCCGCCAACTGTTGAGAAACAGAAAGCAATAAGACCAAGAACGATAATACCGATTGTCTGTGCAGAAAGGAAGCTTGAAGCTGTCGCAGTAGCACCGACTGTAACACCAAGGAATAGTGTTATAATATTCATAAGTTCATTCTGAGCCATCTTTGAAAGTCTGTCTACTACACCTGATTCCTTCATAAGGTTACCAAGCATCAAACAACCAACAAGAGAAACAGCATCAGGGATAATCAAAGCAACTACTATTGTAACAATAATCGGGAACAAAATCTTCTCTGTTTTTGAAACAGTTCTAAGCTGTTCCATCACAACCATTCTGTCCTTCTTACGAGTCATAAGTTTCATAATAGGCGGCTGAATAACAGGTATTAGTGCCATATATGAATATGCCGCAACTGCAATAGCCGGTAAAAGTGCCGGAGCAAGCGATTTTGTTACATAAATAGCAGTCGGTCCGTCAGCTCCGCCTATGATACCGATTGATGCAGCCTCTTTAACACCAAAATTAATAGATGGTATAAGAGCACTAAGTACCAAAGCTCCAACGAATGTGAAGAATACACCAAATTGTGCAGCAGCACCTAATAGAATACTCTTCGGATTTGCGATAAGCGGGCCGAAGTCTGTCATACATCCTATACCGACAAATATAAGCGGCGGATATATACCAAGCTTAACTCCCAAATATAACAAGTCTAAAAGACCACCGTGTCTGCATATATAGCCTACATCAATATATTTACCTTCTATCATATATTGAGGGTCTGTGAAAAATTCAGTATGCATCATAATTGCACTTGAATCTTTAATCATCGGTAAGTTTGAAAGAAGCATACCAAACGCTATTGGAAGCAGTAGTAATGGTTCGAATTTTTTTACTATTGCAAGATACAGAAGTATGCAGGCAATGGCAATCATAATAATTGTCTTTATTGCATCAACAGGTCCTGTCGATATAAGTGCATAAAATCCTGTATTCTGCAAAAAGTTTGCAAAACTTTCTATCACTTTTTTGTCACCACTTTCTATAATTTAGTCGTGCACAGATTAATTAACGGAAATAATTACATCGCCGCTGTTTACACTGTCACCAGCAGATACACTTATACCTGCAACAGTTCCATCAACACCTGCGAAAATCTCATTTTCCATCTTCATAGCTTCAAGAACAGCTACCAATGTGCCGCTTTCTACCTTATCACCTACATTAACCTTTACAGATACAATTGTACCAGGCATAGGTGCTGTTACTTGCTTAGCACCTGCTACCGGAGCTGCCTTCGGAGCCGGTGCTGCTTTTGGAGCCGGTGCAGGAGCTGCTGCTGGAGCTGGTGCAGCCGGTGCTGGTGCACTTACGCCGCCAACTTCTTCAACGTCTACCTCATATGTTTTTCCGTTTACTGAAATATTAAACTTTCTCATTTGATTTACCTCCTTAGAATCGGTTATTAATTGTTTCGGTTACACCCGCCTTATTCCAAGCAGGCATCTTATTATCAGTTCTTCTATATGACTTAATACGAAGATTATATGTTGATGTATTAAGACTTGCAGCCACAGCAGCTGTAAGTACAGCAACGAGTTCTTCTTCGTCAGTCGTGTTTTCCATGATTTCTGCAGCCGGTTCTACGCTCTTAGCTGTATCAACTGATACAGTTTGTTTTGACGGGTCTTTATAGAAAACAACCTTAAACAGCATAAGTACCAACATCAGAATAATAAGTACAGCAAATACAATGGCAAGTCCTAATAAAGTTGTTTCGCCGCCCATTGCCAATGCTTCACTAAGTGGCAAGTTTTTACCTGTCAATAAAGCTTCTGAATACATATTAAAATCTCCTTTCGTTATTAAACAGGAAGATTTCCATGCTTCTTAGCTGGTCTTGAATCACGCTTTGAAGCAAGCATTTCAAGTGCGGCGATTATTCTTGGACGAGTTGAATCAGGTTCAATAACATCGTCTACATATCCACGCTTTGCAGCCTCATAAGGAGATGCAAACTTGTTTCTGTATTCCTGTATTTTTTCGTTACGTGTAGCAACCGGATCTGAACTGTTCTTAATATCATGCTTAAATATGATATTAGCCGCACCTTCAGGTCCCATAACTGCAATTTCAGCTGTCGGCCATGCCATAACAATATCAGCACCAAGATGCTTTGAATTCATTGCAATGTATGCACCGCCATAAGCTTTTCTTAGTATTACATTAATTTTAGGAACTGTAGCCTCTGAAAAAGCATAAAGAAGCTTTGCACCATGTCTTATGATACCGTTTTGCTCCTGCTCAACACCCGGGAAGTATCCAGGTACATCAGTAAATGTTACAAGAGGAATATTAAAGCTGTCACAGAAACGTACAAATCTTGCAGCCTTGTCTGATGAATCAACATCAAGTGAACCTGCCATTACTTTTGGCTGATTTGCTACAATACCGACAACCTGTCCATTCATTCTTGCAAATCCTACAACAATATTCTTTGCAAATCCTTCCTGAACTTCGAAGAAGTCAGCATTATCAACGATTTCCGCAATAACGTCTTTAACATCATAAGCTCTATTTGCTTCATCTGGTACGATAGAAGTAAGCTTTTCTGAAAGACGATTAATTTCATCTGTTGAAGGCTCATAAGGTGCTTCTTCAAGATTGTTTGCCGGAAGATATGAAAGAAGCTTTCTAATCTTTGCAATACATTCTTCATCATTAGCTGCTTTAAAGTGTGCAACACCTGATTTACTTGTATGTGTATCTGCACCACCGAGTTCTTCACTTGTAACAGTTTCTCCTGTTACAGAACTTATAACCTGAGGACCTGTTATAAACATCTGGCTTGTTTTTTCAACCATGAAAATAAAGTCTGTTATTGCCGGTGAATATACTGCACCGCCTGCACAAGGACCCATAATTACTGAAATCTGTGGAATTACACCGCTGTTACATGTATTTCTGAAAAAGATTTCTCCAAAACCTGAAAGAGCGTCGATTCCTTCCTGGATTCTTGCACCGCCTGAATCGTTCATACCGATTATAGGAGCACCCATTTTAGCTGCCATATCCATAACCTTACAAATCTTTTTAGCGTGCATTTCGCCAAGTGAACCACCTATAACGGTAAAGTCCTGTGCATAAACGTAAACAAGACGTCCATCAACAGTACCATAACCTGTTACAACTCCTTCACCCGGAGCTTCTACACAATCCATACCGAATTCAGTACATCTGTGAGTTACAAAAGCATCAATTTCAACGAAACTGCCTTCATCCATAAGAGCATTTATTCTCTCACGGGCTGTAAGCTTACCGCTGTCATGCTGCTTCTTGATTTTTGCTTCGCCACCGCCGTTGTTTATAACACTTCTGCGGTATTGAAGTTCAGTCAATTTATCAACTGTTCCCATGATCTAACCTCCGTTTTTTCTGTAGTTTCGTGATAAATTTTAAATAAAAATATACCTAGTGTATATTATAAACCAACATGAAAATTTTTTCAATATTTTTTAAACTTTTTTTTTAAAACTATTTCAAAAAATGAATAACAAATATATATGTTAATTTGTATATCATATACAAAATATTGTATTTTTAAGTACCGTCATCACAATCCAAGCACAAAAAGAGAGCCTGATACAGACTCTCTTCCTATTAAAATTTGTCACAGATTTGTATATGCAGTTTCACCGTGTTGTGAATCATCAAGTCCGGCATTTTCTTCAACTTCCTCAACTCTTAATTTTGTAAACAATCTGACTATACCTGCGCAAATCAATGTGCCGACTATCGCAACAGCAATAGTGACCAAGATACTTATTATCTGTGCTGTAAACAAACGGTATTCACCGTATACCAAACCATCCCATTGTGCTATGGGATTTATTGAGCTTTTAGCAAATAAGCCTGTTGCGATACCGCCCCATATTCCTCCTATACCGTGGCAGCCAAAAGCATCAAGTGCATCATCATAACCGAACTTCACCTTTAAAACAGATACTGCAAAATAACATATCGGACTTACTAACAGACCTATAATGAAGGAAGCCCAAACCGGCACAAATCCTGCACCGGGAGTAATCGCAACCAACCCGACAACTGCACCGGTACATGCTCCTACAACGGTTGGTCTGCCTTCTTTGATTATATCCATAATCATCCATGACAGCATTGCACAGGCTGCTGATGTATTAGTAGTCAAAAAAGCGTGTAATGCCAGTCCATCTGCCGCAAGTGCACTTCCGGCATTAAATCCGAACCACCCAAACCACAAAAGTGAGGCTCCTAATACAACAAACGGTATATTATGTGGAATCATACTCTGCTTTAAAGATTTTTTCCTCTTTCCGAGCATAACAGCAAGAACAAGACCTGATATACCGGAACTGATATGTACTACGTTGCCGCCTGCGAAATCTATTGAACCAATATCCGCAAGGAATCCTCCTCCCCATACCATGTGAGCCATAGGGAAATATACTACGATAAGCCATAGCATAACAAAAAAGAAAATAGCCTTAAATTTCATTCTGCCTGCAACCGCTCCCGTTATCAAAGCTGGTGTTATAATGGCAAACATCATCTGAAACAGTGCAAACCCCATATTAGGAATCAGTGAACTATACTGTCCTGCTTCACTTGCAGAAACGCCGTTAAAAGCAAACCATTTTAAGTTTCCTATTATTCCGCCAATATCTCCGCTAAACGACAACGAATATCCAAACAATACCCACATTACCGAAGCTAAGCCCATAAGGGAAACAGACATCATTATTGTATTTAAAACATTTTTACGCTGTGATAAGCCGCCATAGAAAAATGCAAGTCCGGGTGTCATAAGAAAAACGTATGTCGCCGCTATAATCATAAAACCAATATCTCCGCTGTTCATATCAAATTACCTCCTTATAATAATGCTTCTCTGTCTTCTTCACCGGTACGTACTTTTATAACCCTTGTTACAGGCGAAATAAATATCTTGCCGTCACCGATTTCACCCGTTCTTAAAACAGCCATAGCCGTATTTACAACATCATCTACGGGCACAGTGCATACAACCATTTCAATTTTCACCTTTGGCAAAAGATCAACGCTGTATTCTATGCCACGATATGTATGTTTCTGACCCTTCTGCACTCCGTAGCCTAAAACATTAGTTACTGTCATACCGTTAATTCCGATTTCATTAAGTGCCGCTTTCAACTCCTCCAATTTACTTTGTCTTGTGATGATTTCAATTTTTGTCATTTCCGCCATGACCAAACATCCCCTTTCTTTCAAACAAAAAGGCGTGTCTGCTGCAGCATTTTACAGCAAACACGCCTTTGTGCTTAAATTAAATATTTTTAGTTAATGAGTCAAAAAAAGTGCGGTCTATTCAGAAATATTCTGCATAGCCACACCTTTGCGTCTAACTCATTTATTAACTTTACTTGCATTATACTCCCGTAAATTTACAAAGTCAATACCTATTTTTAAATTTAGCAAACATTACCAATAATAAAATGACCGTTCAAACCATTTTTGAAACAATAAACAAACATAATATTTTTTGTCGAATTTACACATAATATTAACAACAATATATTGACAAAAATTCTCGTAAATGCTATAATAATAAAAATGAAATAAAGGAGAACTTTAAAATGTACACCATGCTTAATTATAACTCAATTCCAAAATCAAAAGTTTTTCTTTCTATTTCTGTTTCTATTTTTAAAAAATGATAGACAATGTATTTATTCATTGTCTTTTTTTTTGGACTTACACGTCTTTAAACTATATTACACGGAAGGAGATTTATTATGAAAGCACATCTAATTTTGGAAAACGGTATGCGTTTTTCGGGAACAATGTTCGGAGATGAAAAGAATGTTGTCGGAGAAGTAGTGTTCACAACTGGTATGACAGGATACCAAGAAACTCTTACTGATCCATCATTTGCCGGACAAATTGTTACCATGACATTTCCGCTAATCGGAAATTACGGAATCAACCTTGAGGATATGGAGGCAAAGCACACTAATCTTAAAGCGTTTGTCGTTAGGGAAAAATGTGACTTCCCTTCTAATTTCAGAAATGAAATGAATCTCAATGATTTTCTTAGACAGCAAGGCGTTGTAGGTCTTGAAGGTGTTGACACAAGAGCTATTACAAGACTTATCAGAAATCACGGTACAATGAAAGGTGTAATAGTAAAAGGTGATCCAAGCGAAAATGATATAAAAATACTTATGAATTCACTTGATAACAGTCACGTTATAATGGATACCACTACCGATGAAATATATACAGTCAATGAAACAGGAAATACAAATGTTGCATTTATAGATATGGGTGCTAAGCAAGGAATAATTCGTGATCTTGTTAAGCGTAACTGCAAAGTTACAGTATTCCCTGCTAATGTTACAGCAGACAAAATTGAAGAAATTAATCCTCAGCTTGTATTCCTATCAAACGGACCTGGCGACCCGCTTGATGCACCGGGTACAGTTGATACTGTAAAACAGCTTATAGGTAAATACCCTATCTGCGGTATCTGTATGGGACATCAGATAATAGGTCTTGCTCTTGGCTGTAAGACAAAGAAATTAAAATTCGGTCATCACGGCGGAAACCACCCTGTTAAGGATTTAAAAACTGGTAATGTATTTATTACAAGCCAAAACCACAATTATATAGTATCAGATTATCCTGATGATGTAGAAGAAACTTTTATAAATGTAAACGATGGTACATGTGAAGGAATCAGACATAAGTCACTTTCAATTCAAAGCGTACAATTCCATCCGGAAGCTTCACCGGGTCCACTTGATACCGGCTGGTTATTTGATAGATTTTTAAAGGAGGTAAAATAATATGCCTTTAGATAAAAGTATAAAAAAAGTTCTTGTTATAGGTTCAGGTCCAATAGTAATAGGTCAAGCTGCTGAATTTGACTATTCCGGAACACAGGCCTGTCAAGCTATAAAAGATGAAGGTATAGAGGTTGTTCTTGTAAATTCCAACCCTGCTACAATTATGACTGACAGAGGTATGGCAACACATACTTATATTGAACCTCTTACAGCGGAATATGTTGAAAAGATAATAGAAAAGGAACGTCCTGATTCTGTTATTGCTGGCATGGGCGGTCAGACAGGTCTTAACTTGGCATGTGAACTTTATGACAAGGGTGTATTCGATAAATACAACATGAAAGTTATTGGTACTTCTATCCCTTCTATTAAAGAAGGTGAAGACCGTGACAGCTTTAAGCGTCTTATGGAACGCACAAATCAACCAATTGCTCCATCTGAAATAGTAACTGATTTGGAGTCAGGATTGGCATTTGCAAAGAAAATAGGTTATCCTGTTATCGTTCGTCCTGCTTATACTCTTGGCGGTACAGGCGGCGGTATAGCAGAAGATCAGGAACAGCTTGAAACAATTCTTGCACAGGGACTTCACTTATCACGTGTAGGACAAGTCCTTCTTGAAAAATCTATAAAGGGCTGGAAAGAAATAGAATTTGAAGTAATGCGTGACGGTGCAGGAAACTGTATTACTGTTTGTTCAATGGAAAACATTGACCCGGTTGGTGTCCACACAGGTGATTCAATTGTTGTTGCTCCTGCACTTACTCTTGCAGATAAAGAATATCAAATGCTTCGTAAAGCAGCTATTGACATAATTAATTCAATAGAAATCAAAGGCGGATGTAATGTACAGTTTGCCCTTGATCCAGAAAGCTTTAATTATGCTGTAATCGAGATCAATCCACGTGTTAGCCGTTCATCAGCTCTTGCCTCAAAAGCAACAGGTTATCCTATCGCAAAAATTGCAGCAAAGATAGCTTTAGGTTATAACCTTGATGAAATCAAAAATGCTGTAACAGGTCAAACATATGCTTGCTTTGAACCGGCTATTGACTACGTTGTTACAAAAATTCCAAAATGGCCATTTGACAAATTCTTTGGCGCTAAGAGAAATCTTGGTACAAAGATGATGGCAACAGGCGAAATTATGGCTATCGGAAACACTCTTGAATCATCACTTTTAAAGGGCATCCGTTCTCTTGAAATCAAGCAATATACTCTTGAAAGACAATCTTCTAAAAATCGTACGACGGTAGAATTAAAGCAAAGAGTTATTGTCCCTGACGATGAAAGACTATTTGATTTAGCCGAGCTTATAAGACGTAATTATAATATGGATAAGCTTGCCGAAATTACAGGAATGGATCCATTCTTCTTAAAGAAGATTAAGAATATTGTAGATGCAGAAGAAGAATTAAAACAATATAAACTTAGTGACCTTACATTTGATATACTTAAAAAGTATAAGAAAATGGGCTTCTCAGACAAGGGTATAGCCGATCTTGTAGGTTGCGAAGCTAACGAAGTTTTTGATTTAAGAAAAACTTTGGGAATTACTCCTGTATATAAAATGGTTGATACATGTGCCGGCGAATTTGAGGCTGTGTCACCGTACTACTATTCAACCTACGACGAAACAACAGAGTCCTTCCCTTCTGACAAGAAAAAAGTTATAGTTATAGGTTCAGGACCTATCAGAATAGGTCAGGGTATTGAATTCGACTACTGTTCAGTTCATTCAATACTTGCACTTGACAAAGCAGATGTTGAAACTATTATAATAAACAATAACCCTGAAACTGTAAGTACAGACTTTGATACATCAGATAAGCTGTATTTTGAACCGCTTACAGAAGAAGATGTATATAATATCATTCTTCTTGAAAAACCTGACGGTGTAATATTACAGTTCGGTGGTCAAACGGCTATTAAACTTGCTAATTTCCTTGATCAAATGAATGTACCTGTACTTGGTACCCAGCCAAAATATATTGACGAAGCCGAGGACAGAGAAAAATTTGATGAAATGCTTGAAAAACTTGAAATTAAGCGTCCTAAGGGTAAAGCTGTATGGAGTGTTAAAGAAGGTATCGAAGAAGCTAATAAGCTTGAATATCCTTTGCTTGTTCGTCCTTCATACGTACTTGGCGGTCAAGGCATGGAAATTACAAGAAATGAAATTGATCTTGTAAGATACCTTACTGACGCATTTTTAAAGGATAAGAAAAATCCTGTTCTTATCGACCGTTATCTTGGCGGACGTGAACTTGAAGTTGATGCTATATGTGATGGTACTGATGTTCTTATTCCTGGTATAATGGAACACCTTGAAAGAGCCGGTGTTCACAGCGGTGACTCAATTTCCATCTATCCACCACAGAATGTACCACAGCATATTATTGATAAAATTGTTGATGTAACTTACAGAATTGCACTTGAACTAAAAGTTATCGGTATGATAAACATTCAGTTTATTGAATTCCGTGACGAACTTTATATAATCGAAGTTAATCCACGTTCAAGCCGTACTGTACCATACATCACAAAGGTTACAAATGTACCTGTAATTGATATTGCTACAAATATTATGCTTGGTAAAACTTTAAAAGAAATGGGATATTCAACAGGTATTGCTCCTGTTACAAATACAGTTGCTATTAAAGTCCCTGTATTCTCTACCGAAAAACTTCCTCAAGTTGAAGTAAGTCTTGGTCCTGAAATGCGTTCAACAGGTGAAGTTCTTGGTGTTGGTCATAACTTCCACGAGGCTATGTACAAAGGCTTTACAGCTGCCGGTACTACAATACCTAAAGAAGGTTCAACAATACTTGTTACTGTACGTGACCTTGATAAAGAGAATTTCCTTCCTATTGCTCAGAAGTTTCACAAGCTTGGCTGTAAGTTTATTGCAACTTCCGGAACAGCTAAACTTCTTGAGGATAATAATATACCTGTTCAAAAAGCAAAGAAAATCTCTGAGGGTGTACCAAATGTACTTGATATCATCAGAAGCGGTATGATTGATTTAATTATTGATATTCCTAAGAAAGGTAATGACGTTCATTCTGACGGCTTTAAAATAAGACGTACGGCTATTGAATGTGACGTTTCTATTATGACAAGTCTTGATACTGTTAAGGCACTTGTAGATGTAATGGAAAATCAATACACGCCTGACACAGTAGATATTATATCTCTTTCAGATATCAAATAATTATTATAACTGCTCTAATACGTGTTATTAACACGTATTAGAGTTTTTATTTTGTGTAAATTTTTATCAATACCACAAACCTTAAATCACATTTTATCATATTCCTTTGTAAAAAATTGTTGATTTATTCATAATCTTAATAAATTAAACATATATATATTATATGTATGTCAATTAAAATTGAACATCATTAAAATTTGTTTGATGAAAGCCGGCACTATTAAACAATAAGAGTATTAATTTAATATGTGATACGAGGTGATTTAAAATGGACGAACAGAATAAACAAGTTTCTGAAAATATCAGTGATGCAACTATCGAAATACTCGAGCCAATATATCAAGATTCTGATATTCCGGAAAATAATAAATCAAATAACACCACAAAACTTGGTGATGAGCCTAAAGTTCCGCTGATTGAACAAATATACAATAAAATCAATGAGGTAATCGGAGGAACAAACAAAAATCAAATGTTTTGTATGATGTCACCGGGTACAACACTTAATCCTTCAGATTATACCTACGACACATCAGGTAAAAAGCCTGCAACAGTTTCTGCTAACGAATCGCGTTTGGTTAATAAGTTATTCGATGCTTGCCACGTTACAGGCAGCGACAACGGCCGCTCTCTTCCCAATCAATTTCTTTCTGCACTTAATGTTCTCACACCTAAATTGAATCCGGAAGTTTCAATTGCCAAAAACGCTTTACGTACAATGCTTATGACAAAAATTAAATATGAATTTGATGAAGGAACTGTTGAAACAACATTTCAGCAGGTATATTATAGATTGTACGAAGATTGGGTATCTGAAAAACAAAAATGGGCTAAGGTTCAAAGTGATAAAAGAGCCGAAATCGAATCAAAATATGAAAATAATTTAGATGAAAACAAACAAAAAATCGAAGATGAATATTTAGAATGGTATCAAATAAATGCCGAGTCATATCTACTGGCTATTGAGGCAAAACTTGGCAAAATACTTGGACTGTTCTCAATAGATGATATGCAGGTTATTGAGGGAGTTTTAAACAGCAGTGTCGGTTCAGAACTTTATGAGGCTAAAACTTCCGTTCTAAACGCAAAACAATATAATCCTGACGGCGGTTCTACCTACCCTGTCGAGCTTATTCCTTCCGACTGGTCAAAGTTTTTGAAAAGTAATTTTACCGCAGTCGATTTGTTAGATACACCCGAATCACTTTTACAGCAATACAGAACTCTCACAAATCGTCGTTTATCCCTTACAAATCAAATATCAAGATTTCAGTCGCTTGATATGAGCTCACAGTTAGGACAAGCTATTACCAATCTTAACAATGCAAAACAGACATACGATACAGCGGCAGAAAACCTATCAAAAGATTATGTAGACGGTACTCTCAACTTAGTTCAAACTATTGCAGGTTTCGTATCTGACGACACTGATCTTGATTCATTTATATATGGTATGCCATGTGATGAAGCAAATATGAATGCAGAAAACAGCGGTAAAAAGAAAGTTACCGCTGCTGATGTAAAAAACATAATCCAAAACACTCTCCAAAACCAACAGGAATTTGTAAATGCAGCAGAGGCTGTTGCAGATGCCGGAAGAGAAGCTATCGCTGACAAAACAGCCAATCTATCAGATATGATAAAACCGCTTTTAACTCAGCTTGACAGTGTAAATAACCAAATTAAAGCACTCGAGCCTAAAATACAGGAAAATATCACCATTAGCAAACAACCAACTGAACTTACTGCACAAACTGCGGAAAATAGTTTTATGGAAGTCCTTATACATACAGACGCATCAACAACTCAAGACTCTGGTTCAATGAGTTCAAGTTCCTCAGCATCAAGTTATGGTGTATCATTTTGGTTTGGCGGTTACAGTCAATCAAACTCTTCATCATCTTCTGATTTCAAGGAGTTTAGTTCATCAAACAGCACACAAATTGATATAGGTTTTCATGTTACTAAAGTAGATATAAACAGATCTTGGTTTAATCCCGGAGTATTCCTTTTAAGCAATGATATGTTTAACTTATCCGGAAAACGTATTTCCTATAATCCAGCTGAACATGACAGTTCTATGACTGAAAATAAAATATATGATGAAATGAATGACTGTATTTTTTCTTGTTTCCCTGTTGCATTTGTTATTGCAAAAGACGTGACAATACGCTTGACAAATGAAAGTTCAATGTCAAGTACTGTACGTTCTGCGATGCAGGAGCAAGTTTCAAAAGGCGGAGGAATATTTTGTTTTAGAGGCAGTTCATCGTCATCAAAATCTTCAGAAACTCACGATTCAAAAGTGCAAAACACCAGTGACGGAATCACCATTAAATTCCCCGGTCCACAGATTTTAGGATATTATCTCGAAAAAACACCTGCTGACGAAAGTAAATTTTTAAATGACGGAAAACATAGTGATGATATTTCTATTGAAGATTTTGTTACAACATGCAAACAAATGATTGATACAATTTATAAAAATTAAATTCTTTTAAACATTACATAAAACAAGCCGGATAGAATAACAAGTAAAACTACTGTTTCCTATCCGGCTTTTTAATACAAAAATCTATATTTTATATCAAATGAAATTTATTTCGCGAAGCCATTTTTCTAATGTTGATGACCACTGAGCAACATGAGGAATTTCTTTCGCTAATCCCAACCCATGACGTCCCATAGGATATATATGAAGTTCAAATGGTATTTGAAATTTACTTAAAGCTGATGCATACATAAGTGAATTTTCAACAGGTACCGCTTGATCGGCAGCAGTATGCCATATAAATGCCTGAGGAGTATTACTGTTTACATGCATATAAAGTGACATAAGTTCCTTATCAGAATGAAGTGTACGTTCTCCTAACAAATTTTGTCTTGATCCATCATGTCTATACTCAAACATATCAATAACAGGATAACACAAAATTGTTGCATCAGGACGGCAATCCTCTTTGTCTATTTCATCTGTTTCATCGTACATTTTTTTATCAAAATGTACTGACACGGAACCTGCCAGATGACCACCTGCACTTGAACCCATTACTGCGATTTTATCTTTGTCGATTCCAAATTTATCAGCATAATATCTTACATATCTAACAGCACGCATTGCATCGCTTATTTGTGCCGGATGTTTATATGGTGCAACTCTATACTGAACTACAAAGCATGTAATTCCAATTGAGTTAAGCCATTGTGCATACCCTTTACCTTCATGTTCTGCACGCATTGCATAACCACCACCCGGGAATATAATCACTGCTCCCCTTGATGATGACGGATAAGCTTCAATACTCGGTGCTACTTCATCTGGATTTATATAGTTATCATTCCAATATGGTATTGTTTTTTCCCATAAGTTTTCCATCCTTATTCCTCCTCAGCCATTGGATTTTTCACGTATTCGTCAAAAACTTCTTTAAATTCATCTAACTTACTTGTCTTCATCTTAAATTCTGCTTTTCCGTTTCTAAATACTGCACAATTAATGTCATCAACACTCTTAAACTCAATAACAGTATCATCACGTTCTCTAAGCCCTTCATAAGTTAGCTTCATAATAGTTTTACCTGGTGCCTCACCTTCATATATGCTATCTGCTGCAAGCTCTGCTATACATTTATACATTTGTTGAGACAATTGATTATTTGTTTCTTTATCATCTAATGTAAAGACTGTTTCGCCGTTATCTTTATGCTCTATACCCATTTTATATGTCTTGTTATCATAATCCACTGTAACGCTGCTTACCTTCGATATATCTACAAGTGCCTGTAATTTACTAACTATATTAAAAGATGAATCCTTTGAAAAGTTTATCTGCTCTGCAGGCACTTCAAAAATGTTATTCTTGTACTGAACATATCCCTTATCACCATCAATTTTTAAAACCTTAAATGTTTCAATGTATTCGTCGCTATATTTACCGGTATTATTATCATAAGGACGAATTGTCAAACTGACAGTCATTGCATCACTTTCGTTAATATCACCTATACTACTATCAACAGGCACATTCATGCTAAGTTCTGATAATGGTGCAAGAATTTTATTATCAATATAATCATCATTAGCACCGCTTTCGTATGGAGAAACCATTTCCCACACATTATTTGTATTCTCATCAATATCATCAATAAGCTTTATTTCAATAGTTTCATCACTGCGTTCTATTTTAATATTCGTTATATCATCAATATTAATATTAAACCTATTAAAATCTTTATAGTAACTTAACGGCTGCATTAATGTATCAACTTTAAATTCATACATAGTATATACGGAACTATCTCCGTCTTTCATTATAAAATATTCTCCCAAAGTAGGGCTTTTATCACCTATATACAACTTATTTTCATTTCCGTTTTTAAGTTTGACTACAACAGTTATAGCCGGGTTTTCAAGTCCGTACTGAGATAAATCTTGAGGATTATCCTCTATTTTATTCTTTGATGTAAGCATTGATACTGTACCTGCCAATCCGTATGCCTTGTTCGTATCAACATCATCAGTTGTCAAATCATTAATTGTCCAATCACCGTTATTTACAGCACAAATAACTTCTCCACCATTGTTCACTTGAACCTCTGCTATATCTTCTGTCCCTTCAGAAAAAATTGTATATACATTTTCATTTTGAGCCATTTCTTCTGACTGCTCGGTAGTATCAATATTAATTACAACCGCTATACCAATAGCCAATAATACCACCGCCCCGGCAGCAATTATCATTTTTTTAGATAACTTAATCATAGATTTCTCCTTCTAATCCAAACAACAAGTCCACATACAAATATTGCTATCGGTATAAGAACAACTACTAAAACAAATATTATTATCGCTCCAAGCTGTGAAATTGAAATAACATTGCTTACAAGTGCCTTTTCACTAACTATGAAGTTATCCTCATTACCTGTTGTATAATTAATTAGATTCATAAAATAATCATAATTTGCCAAACCATAATTATTGGCAAGGGTATTTTCATCTATTGTTAAAAGCATTGTATTGCCTGATGCATAAACTGTTGAGCCATGCTTTTTATCAACTGAAAGCATTCCCACATTATACGTGCCGTTCTGTTCATCACCTGTTTTTGCAACAATTTCATTTGCAGTTGTATATGCTTTATCAGAGCTTGTAAGTATATTCATTACAGTAATGTCGCCGTTTTCCTCAAACTTCTGCAAAAGCGATTTTGAATACGGGAAGTATGCCAATGTTCTATTATTTGAAACAATACTTTCAGTAAATTCATAGGAGTTCACCTCTGGAACAACTAACGCAACACCGCTTTCTCCAAGTGCAATGGAATTTGACATATCTGTTTCAACAACTACCTTATCTTCAACTCCTATACCCCACGACTCTAAATATGTGTATAAATTCGTAAGATTTTTACTGTCGACGTCAAAATAGCATTGAACATTTCCACCTGCAAGCAAGTAAGCATCAAGCTTTGATATTTCTTCCTGTGAAAAGTCTACTGTCGGTCTGACAATCATAAGCAAGTCTGCATCTGAAGGTATATCATTTTTGATTGTGTCTGTTTCACCTACAATATAATTTTCATCTTCTAATTTTTCTTTTGCACCGTCCACATTAAGTTCATTATGTCCTGTCGTAAAACATGCTTTAAGCTGTTTTTCAGATGAAACATATTTTAGAGCAGATGTTATTTTATTTTCTACATTCAATGAAGTATATTGACCTGTTTGAGCGTTTACACCATAAAGCTCAGTCATTGTAAACATCTTAAATCTATCTCCAGCATCTACAATAACAGAATTTGCACTTAATGTATTTCCGGCTTCAACATATTCTTTTCCGAATGTAGGGTTTTCCGACATATTAATATTTGTAACCTTAATATTATCATTTGCAGCTGCATATTTTTCAATAACTGACTTTATTCTGTCATCCTGTTCTGATTCTCCTGCAAGCAAATATATATCTGTCGGCGTACTGTAACTTTCAAGATATTCGTATGTTTTTTCTGATAATTCAAACATCTTATTTGTTGTCATATCAACTTTCAACGAAACTTTTTCTCCCAGTACCGTAACAAAAATATTAAGTAATATAACGATTACTATTGCAATTATAACAGATACCCAGACTGTGGAGACAGTTTTCTTTTTTTTGTTTTCATTCATAATAAAATCCTCCTATTTCAGTCTGCGTTTTTCAAATACCATTGTCGTAAAGAACAAAAATAATCCTATCAGACTAATGTAGTATATAATAGACTCAAAATTTAAAATGCCAAGTGTAAAATCAGCAAATCTTTGCATTGGTGAAAGCCATAGAAGTATCTGAGATATTACTTCATTTGGTACAAAGGAAGCAACAGAACCCAGCATTATCGTGAAAATCAGTGCTCCGTATGTTGCTATTGCTGCTACAATCTGACTTTCTGTAAGTGATGACATAAATGCTCCAATAGAAAGAATCACTCCGCAAAGCAAAATAAATCCTACATAACAACCTATTGTTTCTGCCACCGGCAAGTTACCTGAAAATGCAATTATAATTGGATAAACAAGCGTTATAGCTGTACCAACTACAAGTACACCTAATGATGCAAGATACTTTCCTACAACCATCTCACCGGTTGATACAGGTGATGTTAGCAGCAGCTGATCAGTTTTTAGCTTTCTATCCTCTGAAAATAATCTCATTGTAAGAAGCGGCAGAAAGAATACCGCTGCATTATTCACAGTAGCAAAAAAGCTCGTCATACTTGCTGTCATATACCCTATATTTACCATATAAAACATAACACCCGTAAGGAGTAAAAATATAGTAAGAAATACATATCCCAGCATTGAATTAAAATATGAATTAAATTCTCTGTTAAATATTGCTTTCATCTTCCTGCACCTCCTCCTTATTACCTGTAAGTGAAAGGAATATATCCTCTAATGATTGTTCTGATTCTTTCTGCATAAGTATTGGTATTTCATTTTCTGCAAAGTCAAAGAACAATTTTCTCTTATCTTCATCCGCCATTTCCGTTTCAAATTCAAAATCATAACTATTTCCCGATGAAGAAACACATATAACATTACTTACTCCATGTGTATTCTTTAGAATTTCCTCTGCTTTTTCTCTATCTCCAGATACTGTAAATATTATTTTTTTCTTGCAGCCAACCTTTTTAGACAGATTTTCAGGTGTATCCTCTGCAACAAATTCACCTTTATTTATAATAATAACTCTGTCACACACTGCACTGATTTCACTTAGTATATGAGAACTTAGAATGACCGTTCTGTCTTTACCGAGTGTTTTTATCACGTTTCTGATTTCTATAATCTGCTTAGGATCAAGTCCGACAGTCGGTTCATCTAAAATAAGCACCTTAGGATCCCCTACCAAAGCTCCTGCTAAACCTACTCTCTGTCTATATCCCTTTGACAGATTGCCGATACGTCTTTTTTTCACGTCGTCAATCTTTACCATATCTATAATAGTTTGAAGATGCTCATTTTTATCTTCTTTGTTTACTTTTTTAAGTTCATAAACAAACTCCAAATAATCCCATACAACCATGTCTAAATAAAGAGGCGGTATTTCAGGCAAATATCCTATCATTTTCTTTACTTCAATAGGATTTTCAGATATTTCATATCCATCTACCGTTACAGTACCGCTTGTTGCAGCAATATACCCTGTAATAATATTCATAGTAGTAGATTTTCCGGCACCATTAGGTCCTAAAAAACCAAGCACTTCACCCTCTTGTACATCAAAAGTAAGATCATTTAGTGCATACTTATCGCCGTATTTTTTAGTCAGATTAGAAATCGTAATCACGTGCATTACTCTCCGTTCTAAATAAATTTAATTAATAATATGTAGGAGCCGAAAACGACTCCTACACATAATTATACATTCATAATATTAATGTAATATGAACAAAATATTAATTTTCTTTCTTCACTATACTAATTGCAAGTTCTTCAAGCTGCTCACTGTCAACTACATTTGGTGCACCTGACATAAGCTCTGATGCATTCTGAACTTTAGGGAATGCTGTTACATCTCTTAAACTATCATTTCCTGTCATAATCATGGCAAGTCTGTCAAGACCTATACCCATACCGCCGTGCGGTGCAGCACCATACTTGTATGCTTCAACAAGGAATCCAAACTTGGCTTCAATTTCTTCATCTGAAAGTCCCAATGCTTTAAACATTTTTTCCTGAAGCTCTGAATTTGTAATTCTGATTGAACCGCTTGAAAGTTCTGTTCCGTTTAGTACAAGGTCATATGCCTTTGCAATAACTTTACCCGGATCTGTATCAAGATATTGAATACACTCGTCCATAGGCATAGTAAACGGATGGTGCATTGCAATCCATGTATTTGAATCTTCGTCATATTCAAAGAACGGAAATTCAGTAATCCAAAGGAAGTTGTATCCTTCCGGAATAATATCAAGCTGTTTTGCTACCTTTAGTCTTAATGAACCAAGTACAGGCAATGTAACCTTATTCTTGTCTGCAACAATAAGAACAACGTCACCTTTTTCTGCACCTGTTTTTTCAAGAATTTGACTAAGTTCGCCGTTTTCAAGGAATTTAGCAAAACCACATGATGGTTCCTCGTCTACCCAACGGATAAATGCAAGACCTTTAGCTCCTATACCCTTAACGTATTCAGTAAGCTTGTCAATTTCTTTTCTTGTTAATGTCTTTGCTGCATCTTTAGCACAAATTGCTCTTACTGAACCGCCGTTTTCTATTGCTGATGTAAATACACCAAATCCACAGTCTTTAACTATATCTGAAAGATCTACAATTTCCATATCAAAGCGTGTATCCGGTTTATCAGAACCATATCTTTCCATTGCTTCTTTATAAGTTAATCTCGGAAGTGGTAGAGGAATATCAACATCAAGAACTTCCTTAAATAATCTCTTAATAAAGCCCTCATTCATCTCAAGAATGTCCTCAACATCTACAAATGACATTTCAAGGTCTATTTGTGTAAATTCAGGCTGTCTGTCTGCTCTTAAATCCTCATCTCTAAAACATCTTGCAAGCTGAATATATCTGTCAAAACCTGAAATCATGAGAAGCTGCTTATACATCTGAGGTGACTGAGGAAGTGCATAAAATTTGCCGTGATGTACTCTTGACGGCACAAGATAATCTCTTGCACCTTCAGGTGTAGACTTAATCATCATTGGTGTTTCTATCTCAATAAATCCGTTTTCATAGTAGTAATCTCTTGCAACCTTTGCAATTTTACTTCTCATTATAAGGTTATCCTGCAATACCTTTCTTCTTAAGTCAAGATAGCGATACTTCAAACGAAGTTCTTCATTTACATTAGTATCATCTACTATTTCAAAAGGCGGTGTTTGTGCCTTTGCAAGAACACGCAAATCCTTTACATCTATTTCTATATTACCCGTTTTAATAGCAGGGTTTTTACTTTCTCTTTCTCTTACAACTCCCTTTGCCATTAGTACATATTCACTATGACATGATGATGCTTTTTTAAATACATCTCTGTCGGTAGCATCGTCAAATGCAAGCTGTACTATACCAGTTCTGTCACGAAGATCAATAAAAATAAGGTTACCTAAATCTCTAACCTTCTGTACATATCCGCCCACTACAACTTCACTGCCTATACCTTCAACATCTCCACAGTAGTGGGTACGTTTTAATCCGCTCATTGTGTCCATTATTTCATTCCTCCATAATAATTTACATACATATTATATTTTAACCGTATTAGTGCAATGTGTCAAGTAAAAATGCCGAATTTTGGTGCAAATTAGATACAAATAAGTTAATTTTTTGTTAAAAGTCTTGATTTACTCTTTGAATAGATTTATAATAACTTAATGCAAATTATCTACAAGGAGAAAAAACTATGGAAAAAATAAAAAAAGAAACTGGCCAGTCATTTATGAACAATGTGGCTGTCATTCTTGCTTCACAGATTCTTGTAAAGCTTTTTGGAATGGTTTATAGAATAGTAATCACCAACATTAAAGGGTTTGGTGATGAAGGTCTTGGCTTTTATAATGTAGGATTTCAAATTTATACACTTTTATTGGCGATTTCATCGGTAGGTATACCTAATGCAATATCTAAGATGGTTTCCGAAAGAGTTGCACTTGATGACTATAAAGGTGCACACAAAATATTTAAAACTGCACTTGTATTATTTTCAGTAATCGGTTTAGTTACTACTGCTGTTTTATTTTTCGGAGCAGATTTTTTTGCACAGTATGTTATTCATATCGACGGTTCGCAGTACGTAATGCGTGCATTAGCACCATCTTTATTCTTTGTTTGTGTATCATCTGTAATACGCGGATATTTTACAGGTATGAAAAATATGCGTGCAACCAGTAACTCACAGGTACTTGAACAGATATTTAAATGTTCTTTAACTATTATATTTGTTTATCTTTCAGTTGGTCTTGCTCCTGAAATAATGGCATCATGGGCTAATTTTGCAACCTCTGTTGCAACAGTTTTAAGCCTATTATATCTTGTATACTTCTATTACAAGAGAAAAGGCAATATTTCTGAAAAAATAAAATCTTCTACTGGTGAAACGCTTAAAATTTCAGGTAAACGACTTATGATAAGTATTCTTATGATAAGTATTCCTATTTCACTTGGTTCAATTATTACAGCAATAAACAGAGTTATAGACACCGCTACAATAAGTCGTGGTATCGAAGTAGCCTTTGCTAATCTTATCCCTGCACATGGTAATGTAGCACAAATACTAAATCCTACCGCATCGGAACTAAACATTGAAATCGCAAGACTTTCAGGACTCCTATCAAAAAGTGATATTCTTTACAATATGCCTCTTGCGGTAAATTTTGCCTTTGCAACTGTACTTGTACCATCAATCGCAGGAGCCATTGCCATAAAAGATTACAAGGAAGCATCTTCAAAAATTAACTACTCACTGCTTGTATCTATACTTATTATTCTGCCATGTGCAATAGGTCTTATTGTTCTTGCGGAACCTATTTACAAGATAATATACTTTAACACCGCTGAAGGTTTTGAACTTTTGCAACTTGTATCTGTATCATTGATTTTTGCAGCACTTGCACAAACTATGACAGGCTCACTTCAAGGGCTTGGTAAAGTTTATGTCCCTGCTGTAAGTTTACTGTTTGGTTGTATTGCTAAAATTATACTTAATGTTGTACTTATTAGAATACCGTCAATCAATATTTACGGTGCGGCTATAAGTTCAATAGCCTGTCAAATAATATCGTGCGGTATTTGTTTCGCTGTATTAAAAAAATCATGCAACCTTAAAATGAATCCTATGAAATATTTTATAAAACCGGTAATTGCTGGAGTTATTATGGGCGGTGCTGCTGTACTTGTATATAAAATATTAATTAGTTTCCTTCAACCAGGTTTTGTAGGAAATCTTGTTGCAACAATCATCGCTATATTGATCGCTGCAATTGTTTATTTCCTTATGGTATTTGTTCTTAAAATACTTACTAAAGAAGAAATTAAACAGCTTCCAGCCGGAAGAAAAATATATAATGGACTTGTAAAAATAGGTTTATACAAATAAACTAAAAAGCTGCTGACAAAATAAGTCAGCAGCTTTTATTTTACTTTGATTTATTTATTATTGCAGCCTTAACAGTGTTTCTCATAAGCATTGCAATGGTCATAGGTCCAACGCCCCCCGGTACCGGTGTAATCGCACCGGCAACATCTTTAGCACTTTCAAAATCAACGTCACCGCAAAGTTTCTTGTTTTCAAGTCTGTTTATACCTACATCTATTACAACAGCTCCCTCTTTTATCATATCACCCGTGATAAAATTAGCAATACCTACTGCCGCAACAAGAATATCGGCATTTTTAGTTTTTTCCTTTAAATTCTTTGTTCTTGAGTGACAAATAGTTACTGTTCCGTTTTGGTGTAATAACAGCATTGCCTGTGGTTTACCTACTATGTTACTTCTTCCTACAACTACACATTCCTTACCACTAACGTCAATTCCTGATTCCTTAATAAGTTCCATAACGCCTGCCGGTGTACATGGTACAAAGTCATAGTCACCCACCATTATTTTGCCTACATTTACAGGATGAAATGCGTCTACATCTTTTTTAGGATCTATTGCATTTATAACTGTTTTTTCATCTATATGCTTAGGAAGCGGAAGCTGAACAAGTATTCCTGAAATACTGCTTTTTTTATTAAGCTCATCTATAAGTGAAAGTAATTCTTCCTGAGTTGTGTTTTCTGATAGTGCATATTTTTCAGAGTATATTCCGCATTCCTCACATGCCTTTTCCTTATTTTTTACATATACCTGACTTGCCGGATCTTCACCTACGATGATTACGGCGAGTCCCGGGTTTATTCCCTCTGCCTTTAACTTTTCTACCTCTTCCTTCAGTTCCGATTTTATTCTTGCTGAAACTTCCTTGCCCATTAATAGTTTTGCCATTATTATTCCTCCTATTATCACTATTTGTTAAAATATCACCTTTCGGTGGTCTGATCAAACATCTATTTTGATAACCAATTAAATCTGTACGCCCTGTTTTTGTAAGTGCTTCATATACCAATCTATAATTATCAGGATTTTTATACTGTAATAACGCTCTTTGCATTGCTTTTTCTTTTCCTGATTTCGGCACATATACTTTTTTCATTGTAAATGGATCTATTTCCGTATAAAACATACATGTAGAAATTGTACCCGGAGTCGGATAAAAATCCTGAACCTGCTGCGGATTTATATTATGCTCGTGCAAATACACAGCTAATGCCACAGCGTCACGCAACCTACTTCCAGGATGACTTGACATCAAATACGGAACAAGATATTGTTTTTTGTTTATTTTCTCATTAATTTTATAAAATTTGTTCGCAAATCTGTTAAATACACTGTTTTCGGGCTTACCCATGTATTTTAGTACATTGTCACTTATATGCTCCGGTGCAACCTTTAACTGACCACTTACATGATACTTGCAAAGTTCATAGAAAAAAGTATCATCCCTATCATTTATAAGGTAATCAAAACGTATTCCACTGCGTATAAATACACGTTTTACACCTTTTATACTACGAAGTTTTCTTAGTAAATTCAAATATTTTGTATGTGAAATCTCCATATTTTTACACGGCTTTGGGAATAGACACTGCTTATTTTTACATGCACCTGACACTAATTGTTTTTTACAAGCCGGTCCCCTGAAATTTGCAGTAGGTCCGCCTACATCGTGTATATTTCCCTTAAAGTCAGGCATCTTCACCATTTCTTCAGCTTCTTTTATTATTGACTCGTCACTTCTTGATGTAACAATTCTTCCCTGATGAAATGCCAACGCACAAAAATTACAGCTTCCAAAACACCCTCTGTTTATTGCAAGCGAAAATTTAACCTCCTGTATAGCCGGTACGCCACCGTCTTTTTCATACATAGGATGATAATTTTTAATATACGGCAGCGAGTATACCTCATCAAGCTCTTCAGTTTCCAATGGTGGCATTGGTGGATTTTGAATTAAATATCTATCGCCGTGCTTTTGAACAAGCGTTTTGCCTATATAAGGATTTTGCTCATAATATTGTAACTTACATGAAACAGCGTATTTTTCCTTGCTTTGAACACATTCTTCATAGCTTGGCAATAATATGGAGTTATTCATATCGTAATCATGTGACATATAGCATGTACCAGGCACATCTGTGATTTTCTCAACACTAACACCTTCACGAAGCTTATCGGCAATCATCACAATCTGTTTTTCACCCATACCGTACATTAAAATACTTGCTTTACTGTCAAGTAATATTGAACGTCTTATCTTATCGTCCCAATAATCGTAATGGGCAAATCTTCTAAGACTTGCTTCCACTCCTCCTATTAGTATTGGCATATCAGAACCGAATGCCTCTTTAACACGATTACAATATACGATAGTTGCTCTGTCAGGACGCATACCGCCCTTACCGCCCGGAGCGTACATATCATCATGTCTGCGTTTTTTAGATACAGTATAGTGATTTACCATACTGTCTATATTTCCGGCTGAAACAAGTACGCCAAGTTTTGGTCTGCCCATTTTCAGAAAATCATCTTTACTATGCCAATCAGGCATTGCAATAATACCAACCTTGTATCCCTTACTTTCAAGTACACGTGATATTATAGCATGTCCAAAACTTGGATGATCAACGTAGGCGTCACCTACTATATACAGAAAATCAAGCTCGTCCCAACCTCTTTTTTTCATATCTTCCCGTGATACGGGGAGAAAATCATTCTTCATTATTTTCCTCTTTTCCTCCTATGGCAATGTCCGCATGACTAACAAGCACATCACGTGGTTTTGAACCGTTAGCACCTGAAATAATACCTCTTGCTTCCATTTGGTCAATAATTCTACCTGCTCTTGAATATCCCACACCAAGACGTCTTTGCACCATTGATGTTGAAATTTTACCAAGACTTATAGCAAGTTCTATCGCCTCAGGTAAAAGTGCATCACCGTCATCTTCAACATCAGGCGTCACACCATTTTCACCTGTTGCATGACGTTCTATTTCTTCTGCTAAATCTTCACTATAATGTGTTTCTCCTGAATTTTCTTTAATATAATCAATTACCTTTTCAATTTCCGCATCAGAAACAAAAGCACCCTGTACTCTTCTCGCTGCTCTCTCTCCTGCCGGGTGGTAGAGCATATCGCCCATACCTAAAAGCTTTTCAGCACCACCGCCGCCCAAAATAGTACGGCTATCCACTTGGCTTGATACCATAAATGCAATACGTGAAGGAATATTTGCTTTAATAAGACCTGTAATGACATCTACGGACGGTCTTTGTGTAGCAACAATCAGATGTATTCCTGCCGCTCTGGCAAGCTGTGCAAGACGACATACATAATCTTCAACTTCCTTTGCCGCTACCATCATCAAGTCTGCAAGCTCATCTATTATTACAACAAGCTGCGGTATCTTTTCTCCGCCTTCTTTTTCCATAAGCTTATTATACATCTCAAGCTTTCTTACTCCTACACTTTCAAACAGCTTATATCGACGCATCATTTCCGTAACAGCCCAATTAAGTGCACCGGCAGCCATCTTAGGATCAGTTACTACCGGAATAAGTAAATGTGGTATTCCGTTATATACTCCAAGTTCAACAACCTTAGGGTCTATCATAATAAGCTTTACTTCCTCAGGGGAAGATTTATATAATAAACTCACAATAATAGAATTTATGCACACACTCTTACCGGAACCGGTCGCACCGGCTATAAGAACGTGAGGCATTTTTGCTATATCTCCTATTACAGCATTACCGCCTATATCCTTTCCTATTGTTACGGAAAGTTTTGACTTAGCATTTTTAAATTCATCAGTTTCGAGAATTTCTCTTACTGATACCGGTGTAACGGTGTTATTAGGTATTTCTACACCCACTGCCGCTTTACCTGGTACAGGTGCTATCAGAACGGTTGAAACAGCCAAATTAAGTGCAATATCATTTGCAAGGCTTTCAATTTTAGCAAGTTTTACACCTGTATCAAGCTGTATTTCATATCTTGTAACTGTCGGACCCTTTGTAACTTGCAATAATTTTGCTTTGACTCCGAAATTTGAAAGGACACCTATAAGTTTTTCAGCTGTTCTTCTCATTTCTTCTCTTTTATCACCTGAAATTGATTTTGGCTTATTAAGCAGTGTAAGAGGTGGATACTTATATTCCACAACAGGTTTTTCAATCGCCTTATCAAGCTCTTTATTAAATTCTTCCTGTTCCTTTTCTGTTATTTTATTAGCTTTTTTCGGTTTTTCTTCTTTTATATCAGGCTGCTCAACTTTGTCTGTAACCGGTTCATCCTTTAAATCACCGAATATTTCATCAATCCCATTTGAGAAATTGTCTTCAGGTATAACTTCCTGTACTTGTTCTTTCTTTTTCTCGTCTTTCTTTTGATTCTTATTTACCTTCTTTTTGGCAGTTTCTTTTGCAAAATCATTTGCTGCTGCAAAAACATCAC
>CALXQE010000066.1 GCA_944390495.1 uncultured Clostridia bacterium | reverse complement strand
GGGAGTATTTTGGGATTTTTGCTCACGGGAAATATTTTAAGAGCATTGTCTGTTTTGATGGTAGATTTTTCGTGTGCGTTGAAATTTTCGATACCCCTTGCGGTATTGTCTGCAATGCGAGAAGCCGGAAAAAATCATATTACGGTTAAAGGCGGTAAGTTTTTGGAGACAGTGGCGTTAGCAGATACGATAGTATTTGATAAAACAGGTACACTTACTTATGCTTGCCCAAAAGTTGCAAAAGTTATCCCATTTGGTGGAAATAATGAAAGAGATATGCTTCGTCTTGCGGCCTGTCTGGAAGAACATTTCCCGCACTCTATCGCAAATGCTGTAGTGCAAGAGGCTAAGAACAGGGAACTTATTCATGAGGAATTCCATTCAAAAGTAGAATATTTAGTAGCCCATGGAATTGCCAGTGCAGTAAACGGGGAACGCGTGTTAATAGGCAGTGCTCATTTTATTTTTGAGGACGAAAAAGTTGTAATAGCCGACGAGGACAGGGAACAGTTTGAGTCGCTTCCTGAAGAATATTCTCATTTGTATTTATCTGTAGGAGGTAAACTTTCTGCTGTTATCTGTATTTCAGATCCTTTACGAAGTGAAGCAAAATCGGTGATTGAAAAGTTGCGCAAAATGGGAATAAAAAAAATAATTATGCTTACAGGAGATAGCTATCGAACTGCCAGTGCAGTTGCATCACATTTAGGAGTAGATGATTTTTGTGCGGGGGTACTTCCAGACGAAAAAGCCAAATTTATAGAAAAATTACGACAAGAAGGACGTACAGTTATCATGGTAGGGGATGGAATAAATGACTCTCCGGCGTTGTCTGCGGCTGATGTGGGTATTGCTATAAGTGATGGAGCGGCAATTGCACGGGAAATTTCAGATATTACAATTGAAGCGGAAAGTTTGTGGGAGTTAGTTGAGTTACGGAGAATTTCTACCGATTTAATGAAAAGAATCCATGGAAATTATAGATTTGTTATAGGATTTAACAGCACGCTCATAGGATTGGGTTTGGCGGGTTTTTTGTCACCTGCTGCATCCGCTACATTACACAATCTTTCTACATTAGGTGTAAGCTTGAATAGTATGAGTTCTCTTACTCGTGGTAAAAATAAAAATCAATAGTCAGTTTTGTGAAAAAATACAGACAACAAAGATATGCACCCCAGGATACATTGGAGGTGCATATTTTTATTATATAGATAATAGGTTTCCAATTTATTCAATTATAGAGAAAGATCTGTCGCTTTTAAAGTTATTTTGTAGTCCAGATGTTATATATATTTCATTCTCGTTGGTAATGAAAACAACTTCAAAATCTTTATATTTCTTCTGGTATTCAATCGCCTTTTCCATCCCCATTACGAATAATGATGTTGAAAGTACATCGGCTTTCATGCCGCTATCCGATATAACAGATACTGATGCAAGATTATTATTTACAGGATAACCTGTATTTGGATCAATGATGTGATGATATATATTACCGTTGCTTGTAAAATAACGTTGATATGAGCCTGATGTTACGATTGCTTTATCAGACACATATACTGCACCAATATATTTATCGCTGTTGAAAGGGTCTTGTATGGCAACTGACCAAGGCTGTCCGTCTGTTTTATTTCCTATTGCGGCAATGTTACCGCCAAGCGAAATAATAGCTGAGGTAATATCATTTTCTTTTATGATTTTTACTATTTCATCAGATGCATAGCCTTTTGCTATTCCTCCCAAATCGAGCTTTATATATTCAGGAGTGGATACAGTATTATTACTTATGTTTATACTCTTGTAATTTACACGGCTAATAAGATTATCAATAGTGCTTTCATCAGGAATTTGATAATCACGTGTATAAAATCCCCAAGCATATCCCATGTCAACACAAACGTTGTCAGGGCAATCAGCAGATATTATTGCTATACGGTTTTGTTCTACACGTATTCTGTTATGACCGTATTCTGTAGTTATATCGAATTCATATGGTTCTGCGACGGTGCTTAAATCTATTTTATGTATAATTTCATTATCTAAATATATGACAGCAGTAGAACCATTTTCTGAAAAATATAAGTTAAAAAAATGATTACTATCAAAGCGATGATTATGGTAGATAAAATCAAAATAGGCAGCAACTGTTTTTTCACAATAGACCTCCAGTATTTTTGTATCAATACATATTTTAGATAAAATAAAATCAAAAGTCAACGATAAAATTAGCCTAAAATAATATTAGTTACATATAGCTAATTAAAAAGAGTGATTATGACTTATGTTTTATATAAAACCCAAATGATACAGGGAAATTTATTAGTTTCTTCTAAAGAAGAAAACAATGTTGGGTAAAAATAAATATATATTACAGCCCATCTATTACATCCCTCAAGTTGACTTTAAAAAAATCAGAAAGGATATTATAGGTTGTGAAGAAAAGATTATTGCAAAGAGGAATATCGTCTATTGTGAGTTTGATAATGATGGTGTGTGTAACAGTCACATATGCATACGAGATTGGTTCTCAAAATAAAAATTTTGAACCGGGTAGATATACGTTGCCAGTTGAGTTGATGAAAGCAAGCGATATAGACAGTCCATCGATGGCTGGTTCCTGTATAAAGGGAGCTGTTCTGGAAATTACGGATGACGAGGAACCTTATGTTATTGTTGATATTGGTTCTGTCACGGTGGGTACGATTATCGGTTATGCTGAAGAATGGAAAATATATCAAAGTAATGATACAGCTGGAGAAAAAGTTGCGGCTGAGTATACAACGGATAATAGTGGTAACGTAAATCAAATAAAATTTAAAATGCCAGATAATACTTTTGACGGAGTTTATCTGAATATGTATATTGATGTTATGGGTTCATATCAAGATGCATACCTTGCTATGGATTTTGAAAATGCAGTGTTAGAGGGTGAAAGTGTAGTTAAAACATATACGGGTACCGGACATGTCGATCAATTTGGCAAGTACGATGTTAATGTAACCGTAACAGTTACAGATGGTATTATAACAGCTATTGAAATTTCGGGAGAGAATTTCAATGGTACATATGCTGATTATAACGAAACGAAACTTCAGCAAGCAGCAGGCGGATTGAAAGATAGTTATATAGGTTTAGCAGAAAATAATGCAGAGGATATATATTCAGTTGATGCCGTATCGAGTGCAACGATTTCATCACAGGCAATCCGTGATGCGATTATGGATGCATTGGGTCTTGTCATTGAAGAGGAGATTATAAATGTTCCTTCTGAGAAGTTATCAGAGGGTGAGTACGAGGTTGAAATCGCACTTTATAGTGATGTTGTAGAACATAGCCTTCTTGAAAATGAAACAGCAAAAGCAAATATAAGTGTCGATGAATTCGGGAATATGACACTTACAACAGACGTAATAAGTGGAACATCAAAAGAACCGCTTCAGATCCTTGAATTTAACGGATATTACGAAAATAATAGTACATCAGACACTCTTACAAGTGAAGGTACAAAAGTAACAAAAGAAATTTCCTCGTACAGTGATGAATACATGGAACAGGGTACAGAAATAGTTACAAATATCTAATTCCCACTTGTCGGAGATTATGCTGCAATATATAATACTAATTTTAGACTGTATGTGCCAGCAATGAATGGGTTAAATGGTGAATTTTCAGGTATATTTTTTGAAAATGGTAAGTTTAATGTGGATTGCTATGCCAAGATATATTGGGACAGTATAGTAAAAATATCTGATAATGGATATGGTTCTATGGGAACCGAACTCAGTGAAGGTATATATCGTGTTCCGATTACTATGATGAAATCGACGGATATAACATCGGTTTCTATGGCGAATGGCGTAATAAAAGATTCTTTTGTGTCAATAGATGAAAACGGAGTGGCGGAGATATCAATTGATTTGCAGTCTCTTACGGTTATGGGTGTGACAGCGTGGGCAAAAGATTGGAAAATCTATCAGACGGAAAGTGTTGATGGTGAACTTATTGAAGCATCTGAAACAAAAAATTCAGATGGAAATGTTGTTAATATAAAATTTAGTATTGCTGATAATTCGTGGGATGGTGTATATTGTAATATGAATTCAGGTCGAGCTGCGGATGCTTATTTAGCAATTAATTGGACAGAAGCAAGTTTATTAAGTGACAGCTGCGATGTAGTTGCTAAAAAAGTAACGTCTGATGAAAATATTTCATACGATGTTACGATTATGAATAATGCACAAATAGATAAAACTGGTGATGTTGTATGTGCTTTATATAATAATGAACAGCTTGTAGACATTGGTATTCATAAATCTGTTATACTTTATGCCGGTGAGAATATAAATTTATCGTATAATTTTGATCAGACAGAATATGATGAAATAAAGATATTTATTTGGAACGATATATCATCCATTTCACCATTATTTGAAGAAATGTTTTTTTCTCAAAGTGATCTGGAATAAATTTTGAGTAGTGTATTTGGAATTTATTCTGTTATACAACAGTAAAAAACCGATGAAATATAACTTTGAAAAGCTATTGAGCTGTTTTCGATAAATAGTGATTATTACAAGATTGAAAGCGAAATTTTAAAAAATAAGTATTACATATCGAGGAATATTATAATTTGTATATGTAATATATATTTGCAAGAATTGTGTTTTTGTAGTGTGGTGGAATCAATGTCGCAATAGTTCATTTGAGTTGAATTAATAGATAATATATAAAATGAAGAACTTAAATTTATTACACTCAAAGTGTAAATTCAGTTATTATTACAACTTAATACGAAAACGTAAAGAGCCGAATTTGTCAAAAAAAGCAGTTTGACAGATTTGGCTCTTTTAAACTTTGGTGCAAAAAATGACAGTTTAATATATTTTATGCGAGAAAGCGTAGGAATATGTGCTTTTATGACATATATTTTTACATTTTTTTCTTTTTGTACAGCAGATGTTCGAAATAGTCAAAAAAATTTTAATCTCCTCTGCAAATTTTCTTGCAATACAAGGCAAATCCTATGTTCTTGTAATTTTTTGTTGTATTTTTGGGTAATGCCTCCTATTCGGTACCCATAATGCTCCAATTTTGAAGAAATATATCAAAATTCGGAGGTTACAGAAATGGAAATGAAAAATTTTAAAACTATAAAAATTATTTTTAAATTAGTAAAGTATGGCTTTACCGACCTGTTTTATAATGAAAGTGTAGATAGGAGGTGCAGCAACTATGCAGAATAAGTTATCGCAGTTTGAAAGACGCATGGAAATCCTCTCAATATTGCGTCGTAAAAGAATAGTCAAGCGAAGTGTGCTGGCTCAAGAATTTTCAGTGAGCAATGTAACTATCAGCGATGACTTGAATGCATTGGGCTGTTATGCACCGATACGCACCAAACCGGGACCGTATGGAGGTATTTATTTATCTCAGCACTATTTATACTGCATATTGTAAACAGCAACCTATGCATAAAGTAGAGCGAGAAACATTTACAATCTAAATCGGCCTTGCAAACTGAACGGCGATGACTTTATATTGGTATAATGATACTTCTGCTGAGTCGAACTTGAGCGTTAAAAGCGTCGCACGTCAGACAGCAGTCCGGTAGGATTACGGGAAGGTGGAACTCCTATGGAGCAGCTTGGCAAGCTGCCGTTCGTTATTGCCTATGATTTTATAGACAGAGATTAGATTATGATAAATGTATTATCACAGCCTGATGTGTGTTTATAAATAAAATTTATGAAAGTAGGGATAATAATGAATTATACGCTGAAGAAAACTGCCGAAAATGTAGCGGTTATGGAAACAGAAAATGGATGTAGGGTTACGATAGTATTTAAAAAAGAAGATAATCCGGACATTGAAGATATTGTGACAAATAATCTGATGATGTCATACGAACAGAGAATGAGAAAAACAAATTTAGTTAAATCTTTCATATAAAATAAGCTATACCGAATTTGACGTGAAAAATTTCTTCCTATATATTATAGGTATGAACATTGAAAACTAAATAAAGCAGTAAGGCATGTCAAAAGATTGAAAGGGGAAACAATATAATGAAGAAAGCATATTGTTTATACAGAGTATCGACAAAGAAGCAGGTCGATAAGGCTAAGGACGATATACCTATGCAAAAGATTGCTTGTGCTGAATTTGCGGAAAATAACGGATGGATAATCGCCAAAAAAAAATACGAAAAAGGAGTATCAGGATTTAAAGTGTCGGCTGATGACCGTGATGCAATACAGGACTTAAAGGAAGCTGCCGTTAATCGTGAGTTTGATGTGCTGCTTGTATATATGTTCGACCGTTTGGGAAGACGTGATGACGAAACGCCGTTTGTAGTGGAATGGTTTGTAAAACAGGGAATAGAAGTTTGGAGTACACAGGAGGGACAGCAAAGATTTGAAAATCAGACAGATAAACTGTTGAATTATATTCGTTATTGGCAGGCGAACGGTGAAAGCGTTAAAACTTCAATGCGTTTAAAAACAAGGATGGCACAGCTTACAGCCGAAGGTATATATCATGGCGGAGCAACACCGTTTGGGTATAAAGCAGTACACAAGGGCAGAGTCAATAAAAAAGGTCAGCCGGTAAAGGATCTTGAAATTGATTGGCAGGAAGCTGAATACATAAAACTTATATTTGAAAAAACGCTGAATGAAGGATACGGATCGTACCGTATGGCTGAATATCTTAATCAACTCGGTGTAAAAACGCATAACGGAAAAGACTTTCAATGTAATACAATAAATCGTATATTGAAAAACAGGCTCTATTGCGGTTACTATGTGGCAGGAGAAACAAAATCTCCTAAACTTGAACATCTTGTTATAATAGATGAAAATGTCTTTGACAATGTACAGCAAATTTTGAAACAGAGAGCAAAGAAAAATGAGGAAAAACAGCATATAGCAAGAACAACAAAAGGCAAGACGCTGTTATCCGGAAATATATATTGTGCACATTGCGGCGGAATTTTGATTGCATCTGGTGCTAAAGAAAAGTATGTACGCAAAGACGGAACGATAGGTGTTTCAAGTACATTGAGATATATTTGTTATCATCGTTCACGTAAACTTTGTGATTGCGACGGACAGTCGGTATATTCAGCTAAGCGAGTTGAACAAGCGGTTCTTGCTGTAGTTGAAAGATATTTAAATGCAATTAAAGTAACTCCAAGAGATAAAGCTCTTGAAATACGATATAAAAAGGAACTTTCAGAAAAACAAAAAATCAAGAAAGAGCTTACGGAACAGAAAGAATTGCTTCAAAAGAGATTGTCGGAATTGTCCATAGAGATGGGTAAGTGTTTGAGTGGAGAAAATAAATTTCCGGCGGATATATTGGCGATGTCAATTAACACTACAAAGGAAGAAATGGCAAAGACTGATAAACAGCTTAGTGAGTGTGATTTGGATTTAGAGAAACATAACGATATGATAGATAAGCTGGACTACTACTATGAGCAGTTTACGGAATGGGCAGATGAGTTTGATAACGCTGCAATGGAGCAGAGAAAAATGATAATATGTCAGCTTATAGATTCCATTAAGGTAGGTCGTGGATACGAGATAAATATTGAGTTCAATTCAAGTTACAGTCAATTTTTCGGAGAAGATGTTGTGACAGAAGCAGGTAGTGTAATTAAAATCTGTTGATTTTCTTTGAAATATACTTTTTTAATTTTGATGTTTTTCCTGACGTATGGCAGAGCATATGACTGTTAATCATGATGTCGCTGGTTCGAGCCCAGCTGGAGGAGCCATTTTGACCCACACAGGTTAATTAGAACTTGTGTGGGTTTTTTTATATTTTCTCATATTGATTTTTTTCAAGGGAGTAATAGTAAGTTTGAACATCAAACTACTATTACTCCCTTTTTTGATTGCAAATGTTGAGTATAGACCATGTATGGTATAAAAACTGGAGGTATTATTATGAAAATTATAACTGTTTCAACACAAAAGGGCGGAGTTGGAAAGACAACAACAGCGATAAATATTGCAGCAGCATTGGCAGAAATGAATAAAAAAGTGTTGTTAGTAGACTTGGACCCACAGGGTAATGCAACAACAGGCAGTGGCATTGATAACATGAATGTAAAAACCATATCAGATGCAATGAAAGCAGATATAGAAGGAACCTTTACATTAAAGGATTTATATATTTCTTCCAATGAGGAATACGACGTATTAGCAAGCAACATAGAACTTGCTAATGTGGAATTAGCGTTAGGAAATGTTTATGCACGGGAAAGCGTTTTAAAGCGTGTACTTGAACCTGTAAAAAGAAAGTATGACTACATTGTTATTGATACTTTACCGTCATTAGGAATTTTGACGGCCAATGCTTTCACTGTTGCGGATTATGTCCTTGTTCCGATTTTAGCAAAGGATATATACAGTCTGCAAGGATTCGATGCACTTGTTCATTCAATAAATGTTGTGCGAAGATGTATCAATCCTAATTTAGAAATACTTGGTGAAATAATCACCATGTACGATGGAAGAAACAAAAACGATAAGATTATATCTCAAATGGTCAAAGATGATGAAAGAACAAATGTATTTAATTCAGTTATTCCATCATCGACAAAAGTGGCTGAAGCTAACAGAAACGGTCAGTCGGTTATAAAGTATGAACCGAACGGAAAAGCAGCAGAAGCATACAGAAGATTAACAGAAGAAATACTTGAAAGAATGGAATAACTATATATCTATCCGTAAAAGGATAGATACGAGTAATCAGTATTGATTACCCGTATGTGTTCTTTTGCAGGTTATAAGTAACTTGTCAATTTAATGAACACTATAAATTTTATTATATAAGTTAATAAAAGGTATTTTTTACACATCAGGTGTGTAGGGAGCCGTCAGATATGTACGCTTGCGATAAATACATAGGCTGAAATTAACAGATAGCGTCTGTTAATGCCACGATCTGCATACTGGATAATGGTACTTACACCGAGTCAAGATAGCTTCAAAGACGGTGTCCCGTCGGTTAGGGGGGTGTACTGAAAGTTTCGTGGAATCCGATAATCGGTAGTCACGTTCTTTTGGTATAATGTGATGTCAGCGACATCAGTTTAAAATTCCGGGAAATAAAAGTATTTTCGGTTAAACGAAATAGTAAGGTTTAGAGATATGAAAAGATTTATAGCAATAGACAGTAAAATCTTTTCGGAAGGATTTAATACATATTGTATATCCATTTATGTGACAATCTCAATGTTTAAAAATGCACATGGAGAATGTTTCCCAAGCAGAAAAACTATTGCTAAATATGGTGGGTTTTCTGTTTCCACATATAACAAGTATATAAAAACTATAATTGCCAATGGGTATATTAAAAAACAAGAGCGTTGGCGTGAAAACGGCTCACAAACAAGTAATTTGTTCACAGTGTCTGATATAAAAGCAAATACTGTTTTTCTTAATTCTGATATAACTAAGAAAGGTTTAACTGCTAATGAATTAGTAGTTTTAATATTTCTTTGCAGTAAAAAGAACAGTAAAAATAAGTGTTTTATATCACAAAAGGATATAGCTAAAGCTTGCGGAATGAGCGTTAGAGCAGTAAGTCATATTGTTAATAAATTAAGGCAAAAGAAAATAATTAAAACCTGCACTCAGTGTAAATCTAATAACGGCAATTATATATTAGCATATACAATATGTCTATGCTTAGAAAAATCCGAAGAAAAGTATAAAGTAGAAAAATCAATTATAGAAAATGATTTTGAATGTAAAGATGTTAGAGATAACATACTATGCGGAATTATTAAAATAATACGATGACAGAAAAAGGAGATAAGAAAATGGAAAGAGATTATTCAAAACTGTTAATGTTTCAAAATACTACGTTAGAAAATTCAACAACAACAGCAATTAAAGGTGAAAATGAATATACGGAACTATCAATAAGTTTATTGACACATTTCCCGAATCACCCATTTGAGTTATATACGGGTGAACGCTTTGAAGATTTAAAGGAAAGTATAAAACTACATGGAGTAATATCCCCACTTATAGTTAGAGAAGCAGGAGATACATATCAAATACTATCAGGACACAACAGATGCGAATGTGCAAGAGCAGTTGGATTTAAAACAGTTCCATGTATTGTGTTGACTGATTTAAGTGATGATGATGCGTTAATGATAGTCCTTGACAGTAATACAAAACAGCGTGGTATATCAGAAATGAAAATATCTGAGCAGGCTCATATTTATGCCCTTGATGTTGCAGTAAATAAGCGTCAGGGAAAGCGTACAGATATGATAAAAAACATAGAGAAAAACCTTGAAATCCTTAGTAATGATGCGGGTTTCGGAACTTTTTCCCACACTGGGAAAAAGTTAAACACTGTTCAAGAAATTGGTGAAAAATACGGTGTATCAAAAAATACAATAGCACGTCTTTTACGAATTGATACATTAATTTTACCGCTAAAAGAACGAATAGATGACGATGAGTTCGGAGTTTTGGCAGGAGTGGAATTATCCTATCTTAAAGACAATGAACAAGAAATTGTTGATGATATAATGACAGAGTTCGATTTTACTCTTGATACAAAAAAAGCACAACAGCTTAGAGCAGTATCGAAAGAAAATAAATTTAATAAGGTTACGGCAGTTGATATATTTGAAGGAAAATACGGCAAAGTAAAAAAGGTAAACAGAAATGCAATTAAAGCGGTTACTTTAAAGCCGAAATTCTTGTCACAATACTATACATCTGATGTTCCACAGGAAAAAATTACTGAGGAAGTGGAAACAAGTATTGAATTGTTACAGGAAGTGAAAGCAATATTTCCTGAAATGGACGCTGACGAAATAAAAAAATATATTCTTAACGAAATAACTAAGGAGGAAATTGAATGAAAGCAACAGGAGTAGTAAGAAAGATGGATGAATTAGGTAGGATAGTAATACCGATAGAACTTCGTAAGCAGTTTAATATAAACATAAAGGATTCCATCGAAATATATACTGAAAAAAATGCGATAATTTTAAAAAAGTATTCGCCACCGACAGCTTGTGTATTCTGCGGTGAAGTCGATGATACGGTACGATTTAAAGATAAGTATGTATGCCCCGATTGTTTGGAGGATTTATATGAGGTTGATAAGCATTGATATAGGACTTAACAATTTTGTTACTGTAACAAATAATATAAAAAAAGAACCTATACTCATAAGAGGAAAAATAATAAAGGCTGAAAATCAATGGTACAATAAAATAACCACGCCAATTAGAAAGCAGTTAGACATTGAAAAGGATATTAACGCAAGAAACAAATTGCAAGATAATATCAATAGAATGGCTGCAAAAACTTTAGAACACATTTTGAAATATTTTGAAAACGTGAGTGAATATTTAATGCAGTATTGTGTAGATAACAGAATTGATACAGTTATTATAGGGAAATACAAGATTTTAGAAAAAGAAAACTTTATAAGTATTCCGTATGATACGTTCTATTCACTTCTTAAAACAAAGTGCTGTTACTACGGAATAAAATTTAGTATTATAAATGAAAGGTTTACATCAGGTACAAGCTTTTTTGATAATGAGCCTACGGAAAAAGAATATTACGATAAATCAAGAAGAGTTTTTAAACACCTTTGGAAGTGTAATAATGGTGATCTTGTCAATGCAGATGTTAATGACAGCTATCAAATTATGAGAAAAGCTTATCCTAAACTTTTCAAAGAAGGTGTAGATGGATTTTTAAAAAATCCGATTGTAGTTGATATAAGAATATGAAATTGATTTTCGGAAAGGAATGAATATTATGAATGACAAAATTAAAAGTCTTACAGAAAAGATTGCTGCCAGTTATATTGAACTAAATGATATTGCAGAGAGAATTGATATAGAAGATTTAAAAAAGGGCAGAGAAATTTTGCAAGACACAAGGAGAGTGCAGGAAGAATTTTTTCCGTTAAGTGATAACAGTGAAGAAATTATTGTAACGCTTTTAAGTCAAAATTTCGTATATGACGAAACAGATTACAGCAATGAAATAATTGATTCTGAATTATTAAAGTATTCAGAAATAGGCTTGTTATTATATGTGTTGACGTCATTTTCTGATAAAGTGGTAAAATTCAATGATACAATACTTCAAAGTATGGCGGAAGATGATTTCTGATGATTGTATAAGGGGCGTTGGGTATGAGATCTTTAGATGAATTTAAAGAGATTGTAGAAAAAGGAAAAGAAAAAATTTTCGCCGAGCAGGACGGGTGGAAAAATTGGCTTGACTTTGCTGCAAATCTGTATAAATATGAACTTGAAAACAGTGTTGCAGTATATCAGCAGAACTCTAAAGCAACAATGATTGCCGGTATAAATGTTTGGAATAAACATGGCAGACGGATACATAAAGGTTCAAAAGGAATTATAATAAGACATGGTAATAAAATCGGATATGTGTTTGACTATACTCAGACTTACGGCGAGGTTGTTCGTCGTTGGAAAGTATCTAATCAACAAGAGTTACTGAAATATATAAATGATAAGTATAATATAAATAATCAGTCTTTTGAAGAATATATTTTAACAATGTCTGCATACTTGGCAAAAGATAAGGACAATGCGGAGATTTTATTTCAAAGTATAAATTACATGGTAGCAAAGCGATTAAATATTACTTTAGACAATAAATTTACAGAATATAAAAATCTTGATAATGTATCAAAGGAAAAACTTCTTGAAAATACATTTAACAGTTCTGCTAAGATTATACGAAAGATAGAAAAAGAAAACAAAGAATTTATTGAAAAAAGGAGAGAGAGTTATGGAAAAAATGAGAGAAACATTGCTGACAATGAGTCGTCTGCATCAGAAAGAAGTGCATCAGGAATTGATAACAAAAGCATTCTTGACGGAAGAACAGATAGTAAGACGAATAGGGACAGCGAAGTACGCATTAACATTACAGAAACACCTGAAGGAACAAAATCCGGAGATGTATCAGCAGTTAATGGAACAGGGGGATCTGTTGCCGATGTTATGGGAAGTACAGGTAGAAGCACAGGAAACAAGCACACAGATGACAGACAAGATGATGAACGATTTAAAGAAGATGAACATAACAGACACAGAGAGAATGATGTTAGTGCAGAATCAATCAGCACTGATAGAACAACAAATAATGAGAGAGATAGTATTGGCACAGAGATAAGTTCAGGAAAGCAACTTAATCTTTTTGAAATAGATGAAGAAGCAGCACAAGAAAATTCAGGTGCTGCTTTTTCTATGCCACAAAAAATCATTGATGATGTTTTATGTGACGGCAGTAGTAAAGATGACAGTGTTTTGCGTATTTGTATTGAGTTTAGTAAGAACAAATCCATTGAAGAAAAAGCAGAATTTCTAAAAGAAGAATATGGCACAGACGCAAAAGGCTTTATTATAAACGGAAGTAAGATTGCTACTCTTTGGGATAAAGACGGTATTTATATTTCTTACGGAACATCGGCAAAAAACGCAAGTACATTTCTTTCGTGGGAAAACACAGCAAAGCGAATAGATGAACTGTTAGACGCAGGAAAGTATGCACCGACAGATATTCTTCTTCATATGCAGGATTATGAAGAAAAATACGTTGCAGAGATTTTTTGGAATCTGTATTCAAATCTTGATTTAGAAAATTATTCTGAAATAAAAGAATTTTTCGATGATGAAATGATAAGTGGTGGCTATCCACAAAGGGTTGAAAGAACAGAAAACCTTTTAAAAACAGCTGACGGAACAGCAAAAATACAGGATATAGCACGCAGAATTTCGGAAATGTATATTGAAAATCCAAACATTATTCGATATAAAGTTTTTCAAAGCCCAATAAAGGTAAATACATTCGTATCTGATTTAAGTCTTGAGAGAAAAACATATACTTCTGAAAATTTAACATATACAATGCCTGACAGATATATTACAGATGATGAAATTAACCGTTTATTATGCAGCGGAAGTGGTATTTCAGGAGGAAAAGAGAGAATATATCAATTCTTTAAAGAAAATTATAATACAAAAGATCGTGTTGATTTTCTTAAAAAAGAATATGGCATAGGTGGAAGATATGACGGAATATCAAATGAAGGTCACGACGCAAAAGGCATTACATATAGTCATGGTGATATAACAGATCCTTATGTTAAGATAGAACTTAGCTGGAGTGATGTTGAAAAAAGGATTGATAAACTCATTCTTGATGAAGAATATTTAAGCGAAGCAGATTTTGAAGAAGCTGTTTCTTATATGGCAGAAAACAAAGATATAATAGAAGAACAAAACATGGATATTACGGGAGAGCAAACAGAACAGCCTTTTGAGGACTTTTTTAATGAAATACATTCAGAGGACAACGGTAAAACTGTTGCGCTTTTTCCCGTAGGCGATTTTTACGAAACTTACGGCGAAGATGCAGAGCAGGTATCAAAAACACTTGATATTAATCTTACCAATAAGGTAATTGACGGCAAGGATTATCAGATGTGCGGTTTTCCTAAACATATTTTGGAGAAGAATATAAACACATTAAACGACAATGGTTTTGATGTTGTACTTGTTGATGAGGACAGGAAAACATATAAGGTTTTGTCTACTGAAAAAGCCTTGGGTAAAACAGAAAATATAAATTCTAAATCACAAACGGCAGACAAGCACAATTTTGTTATTACAAATAATGAACTTAGCTTAGGTGGTGCAAAGGAAAAATTTAAAAAGAACATGGAAGCCATTCGTGTGTTAAAAGAATGTGAAAAAGAACACAGACTTGCGACACCTGAAGAACAGCAAATACTTTCTGAATATGTTGGCTGGGGTGGCTTAGCTGATGCTTTTGATGAAACAAAAACATCATGGGCAGATGAATTTGAAGAACTATATAATGCACTTACACCTGAAGAATACGAAAAAGCAAGAGCATCTACATTAAATGCACACTACACTTCTCCCATCATAATCAAGTCTATGTATAAGGCTTTAGAAAATATGGGATTTAACAAGGGTAATATATTAGAGCCTTCCTGCGGAATAGGTAATTTCATGGGACTTATACCTGAAAGTATGAGCGAAAGTAAATTTTACGGTGTTGAAATAGATGACCTGACAGGTAGAATTGCAAAACAGTTATATCAAAAGAATGATATAATAATTTCAGGCTTTGAAAAAACTAATTTTCAAGATAATTCATTTGATGTAGTAATCGGTAACGTACCGTTTGGAAACTATAAGTTAAATGATACAGCATACAACAAATATAACTTTCTAATACATGACTATTTCTTTGCAAAAACTATTGATAAAGTACGTCCCGGAGGCATAGTAGCACTAATAACATCAAAGGGAACAATGGATAAAACAGATAGTAAGTGCCGTAGATATTTAGCAGAAAGAGCAGACCTTGTAGGTGCTGTAAGACTTCCTGATGATGCTTTTAAGGCTGCAGGTACAACGGTAACTGCGGACATTATATTTTTGCAAAAGTTAGAAAAACAAAGAACAGATAATCTTCCTGAATGGGTAGAAACAGAGGAATTTGCAGAAGGAATATATATCAATAAATACTTTAAAAATAATCCTGATATGATTATAGGAAAAATGGTGCTGGAAAGTTCTCGATATGGCTATGAGAGTGCCTGTAAAATGAACGATGGAGAAAGTCTTGAAGAAGAATTAGAAAAAGCCATTGGTAAATTGTCCGCACAAATATCAGAAAGTAAAGAAAATAATATTGAGATAATAATAAATAACGATAATATCCGTAATTTAACTTACACCGTAAAAGACGGTGTTTTTTATTATAACAATAACGGTTCGCTGATAAAAACGGATTTAAGTGGTGTTAAAGCTCAACGTGTAAAGGGATTGCATGAAATACGGCAAGCAGTGCGAGAACTGATTGATATACAATCATGCGGATGCACCGATGAGGAGCTTACAGCGTGTCAGAACAGGCTAAATATCATATACGATGAGTATGTAAAACAACATGGATATATACATTCTAAAGCAAACAGACAGGCCTTTGCAGAAGATGCGGATTTACCGTTATTGTTGTCATTAGAAAATGAGAATGAAGAAGGCGAAATATCAAAGGCTGATATATTTTCAAAGCAGACAATACGTCCTGCATTTGTTATAGATAAAGCTGATAATGTTTTTGACGGACTTAAATTTTCTCTTTCTGAATATGGAAGCGTTAATATTAAATATATTAGCTCTCTTACAGGAAAGAGCAAAGATGAAGTGGTAAAAGAACTTGAGGGAGTTATATTTAAAAATCCGATAAAAGATAGAATTGATGAACCATATTATGGCTACGAAACAGCAGATGAATATTTGTCAGGAAATGTGCTTGAGAAACTTGAAACAGCGTGCAGTCTTAATGAAGATAATAAATTCGATATAAATATAGAAGCTTTAAAAGAAGTACAGCCTGAGCCGCTTACGGCAGCTGATATAGCTTGGAAAATCGGTTTATCATGGATTGATGAAAAAGACTATCAGGATTTTATGTATTCGCTTTTTGAAACACGAATGTATAACAGAGATACGGGAAACTCCATCAGAGAGATAACTGTAAAATACAATAAATATACGAACAATTGGACTGTATATAATAAGCAGTTAGAAAATAACAATTTGAAAGTAACAGCAGAATACGGAACAATCAGAAAAAATGCGTATGAAATATTTGAGGATAGTTTAAATCTTCAAAATTGTGTAGTAAGAGATCGTCATGAAGACAGCGATAAAGTTTGGTACACAATTAATTCTGCTGAAACAGCTAAAGCACAGGAAAAACAAGAAATTATAAGAATGAAGTTTAGTGAGTGGATTATGTATAATACAGAAATAAGAAATAAATATGTAGATTACTATAATCGTACTTACAATAATACAAGGCTTAGAAGTTATGACGGTTCTCATCTGATGTTTCCCGGAATGTCACCGTCAATAAAACTTATGCCACATCAGGTAAACGCTATTGCAAGAGTATTGTATAGCGACACAAACACGCTGCTTGCACATACAGTCGGAGCAGGAAAAACTTTTGAAATTACTGCAAGCTGTATGGAGCTAAAAAGGTTAGGACTTGCTCGTAAATGTATGATTGTTGTGCCGAACCACTTAACGGAACAATGGGGAAGTGAATTTTTACAACTATATCCCGGTGCAAGTGTATTGGTGGCTACAAAACGTGATTTTGAAAAAAGCAGACGACATGAATTTTTCTCAAAAATTGCTGTTGGTGACTGGGATGCAGTTATCATAGGTCATTCGCAGTTTGAAAAAATACCTATTTCAGATGCAAGAATGGTTGAAGAAATTGGAAACGAGATTGAAAAAATTGCAGCAGCAATAGAACAAATTGCAAGTGATAATAATAGCAGATTTTCTGTAAAACAGCTTGAAAGCAAAAAGAGGACGCTTGAAAGTCAGTATGAAAAACTTGCAGCAAAGGAAACTAAAGATGATATATTTTGTTTTGAAAATCTTGGAGTAGATTATCTGTTTGTTGATGAAGCTCATTTTTATAAAAATTGTATGATTACAACAAAGCTATCAAATATAGCAGGAATATCAACTTCTTCATCTCAAAAAGCCATGGATATGCTTTTAAAATGCAAATACATTACAGAAATACAAGGTGGAAAAGGAGTGGTATTTGCAACAGGAACACCTATTTCAAATTCAATTACAGAAATGTATGTTATGCAGCGTTATTTAGATAATGAGTTGTTAGAGGCGTGTGGTTTTGGTTATTTCGATAATTGGGTTGCAATGTTCGGAAATGTAACAACGGGATTAGAACTTGCACCTGAAGGAACAGGATACAGAATGAAAAGCAGATTATCAAGATTTGATAATTTACCGGAGCTTATGAATATGTTTGCACATTTTACAGATGTACAAACAGCCGATATGTTGAAATTGCCTGTTCCTGAACATACAATGCACAATGTGGCATTAGAAGCTGATGAATTTACACTTGAAGAAATGATGAATTACGTTGATAGAGCAAAGGATATCAGAGATAAAAAAGTACAGCCTGAAGAAGATAATATGCTTAAAATTACTAATGAAGCAAGAAGGCTCGCTCTTGATCCAAAGCTAATAGATAATAATGCACCTGACAGTGTTAAATTACAGGCTTGTGCTGAAAATGTATATAACATATACAATCAAACGATGGGTACAAAAGGAACGCAAATTGTTTTCTGCGATTTAGGTACACCAAAAACAGGAACAAGTATCGACGATACTACATACGGAAGATTTATCAATATGCTTATCAAAAAAGGAATATCACGAGAAGAAATAGCTGTAATACATGATGCTAAGAATGACAATCAAAAAGCAGATATGTTTTCTAAAGTAAGAAGTGGTAAATATCGTGTTATTATAGGATCTACCGACAAAATGGGTGCAGGTACAAACTGTCAAAGAAAACTGGCTGCACTTCATCATCTTGATTGTCCATGGCGAAGTTCTGATATAGAACAACGTGAAGGACGAATTTTAAGACGTGGAAATGAAAATAAACACGTTGATATATTTAGGTATGTAGTTAAAAATACATTTGATGCGTACCTTTGGCAAATAGTAGAAAACAAACAGCGTTTTATTTCTCAGGTTATGCGGTGTGATGTAGGAGTAAGAAGCTGTGAAGATGCAGATGAAACGGCTCTTTCCTTTGCTGAAATAAAAGCGTGTGCAACAGGTGATGAACGCATTAAGGAAAAGATGGAACTTGAAATAAAAATACAAAAACTCAGTGCATTAAAAGCAGCACATAACAAAAACAAGTTAATGTTTGAACAGATAATAAGAGATTTTCCGAAAAATGAGAAGATATTAACAGAAAAGATTAACAATGTAAAAGATGATATTTTGGCAAGAGAAAAATACGTCAGTGAAGATTTTACAATTAAATGCGGTAATGAATTTTATGATGAGCGTGTGGATGCAGGGAAAACACTTTTTAAACTTGCAAATAGAGCAGAAGAAGGCATGAAAATTGGAGAGTACAAAGGATTTGAACTTCGTAAAGACAGAAGCTGTCATATCAATGTGGTAGGACGAGAAAAATATGACGTTGAGATCAGTCCTAATCCAGTCGGCATGATTATGAGAATAGAGAATGCAATCAATGGTTTTGATAAGGTTCAAAATACTTATACTGAAAAATTAGACGTATTAAGAAATAATTATCTTCAAGCACAAAAAAATATAAAAAAGCCGTTTGAACGTGACGAAGAACTGAGTAATTCAATCATAAGGCAGAAAGAACTTGAAAATGAATTAAATCTTGAAACAGCAAAAGAAGAAAAAGAAACTGATATTGACATGGATATGTGATAAGAGGTGTGGTATGAGAGATTTTGTAACAAAAGATATGATATACAAAGCCATGCAAGTAAATCTTCTTAGTTATGCACAGGGTATGGGCATGGAATTTGAGAGTAGAGGCAGTAGTGATACTTTATATTGGAAAGGTCACAGTTTAAATATTACTCAATCAAAAAATAAGTGGTATCAATTTTCTACACAAAAAGGTGGAAATGTAATAAATTTTGTAATGGAGTTTCAAGGAAAAAGCTTTCAAGAGGCTGTTAGGATTCTTTGCGGAGAGGATATACAAAACAATTTATCAGGTTTTAGTCATTCACAGCAGAATATAGAGAAATCACCTGAAAAAGAAAAGCTTGTATTACCTAAAAGAAATGCAAACGCTCAAAGAGTGTTTGCATATTTAGTTAAAACACGACGTATAGATCCTGAAATTATTTCAAAAATGATGAAGGAAAAAAAGATATATGAAAATGACAAACACAGCTGCGTTTTCGTTGGTTATGATGAGCATGGAGAAGCTGGATATGCAAGTGTCAGAAGTACATATACAATGGGAAACGCATTTAAGGGTGACGTAAAAAACAGTAATAAAAAATACAGCTTTACAATGAACGGTAAATCAGATACAGTATATGTTTTTGAAGCACCTATTGATGCAATGAGCCACGCATCATTAGTAAAACTCGGTAATGGAGATTGGAGTCAAGACTGGCGTATATCATTGGGAGGTATTTCCGATCAAGGTTTGAGTCAATTTTTATCTACACATAAACAAATAAAAAATATATGCTTTGCAACAGATAATGATGAACAAGGAGAAGCAGTTTTAAATGATGTATATAATTCTGACGGAAGTATTAAATCAAAAGGATACATGAACAAATACAAGGATATGGGTTATAACGTACATCGAGAAAAAAGTAATAATAAGGATTGGAATGAGGATCTGACAGAAATCAAAGAAATGATTGAAAAGGCTGAATTAGAGCAAAGTCAGACAGTGGTCGGTGAGGAGGATTTGGAACTTTGAAAAATATTGAATTTAATGTTATGGAAGTTATGATAATAAAAGAAATCATGAAAATGATAGTTGAGTTTTTTCCGTCATCAACTGATATACATAAACACGCAAAGTATATAATAAATAAAATTGCAATGGAAAAAAGCAGTAAGTAGCCGGCTTGTCCGGCTCATTACTTTCTTTTTCTGTTAATATCACGCTCCCCGAAGGGGAGTGGCAAGATACGCCTTTGTCCGTACAAAGGCAGGCAATTTAAAAAATTGCATTGGGCGATGCCCAAACCCGACATAAATTAGGAGTAATATCTATGAAAAAAAATAGGCGTTTAGAGATAAGACTTTCTGAATCAGAATTAGATATGATAGACATTAAAGCGAAGTCAAGAAAAATGTCAAGAAGCAAGTTTTTAATTCAAGCAGCACTTAATCAAAAGATTGTTATGGTTGGTAATGAAGAATTACGAGAATTAACAGTACAGCTTAGAAGAATAGGTATCAATCTTAATCAAATTACAACACTCTGTAATATGGGAAAACTTACAAGTGTAAATCTTTCAGATGTAAATAATGAAGTTACAAAGATTTGGGAGAGTATTGAAAACTTAAGAAAAGATGTTAAAAATTTAAACAAAAAAATAATAAAAGATACAGGAGGTAAAAATGAGTATAGCTGAGTCAATAGAAGATATATTTGTAAAAGGCAAAGATGGAAAGGTACATGAATATTATTATAATTCTGATGAAACAGCAGGAGAACAGATAGTTCATAATGTAATAGGAATAAATCAAATAATAGAGGCGGAATATTTTAAAGATAATCAATCTGAGTTCTTCTCTTATCTTGATAGTTGCTGTAAAACTTCTCTTATAGATATTGCTAAACCAAACTTTGAAGAATGTGTACAAGAAATTAAAGACATAAATCAAAGCGATATAATAACAAACGGAACAGATAATAACGCAGTGGATAAATTATTACATCATGCTTATAAAGAACTATTGATACAAAAAAGCAATTTGGAAATGAAAAGTTTTCTGACGGATTTAGAAAATAAATCACCTAAGGAAATAATCGAATCAGCTTATGAACTGACTATGAAAAATGAATTAATATTCGCTCTGCAAAACGATTTTTTGACAAACGAACAGCTAAAGGCTCTTGCTCAAAATGACTATCCGCTTGAAAAATGTTATAGGTCATGGATAAAGAATGATTTATCATTTACAGATGTTTTGCAAACTTCGGTGGCTGAAACTGCAAATCGTGAGATTGAGTATCAGAGAAATGAAATTGACTTGGATATATAAATGGCAATTATAAAAATGATAAAAAATCCTCCTAAAACAAAAGTGTCATTAAGAAAAGCTATTAATTATATAACGCAGCCGGGAAAAACATGCCCCGATCTTGTAGGTGGGCTTAATTGTGATTGGATGCGAGCATACAATGAATTTTGTGAAGTAAAGGCACAGTTTGAAAAGGAGGACGGAATACAAGCAAAGCATTTTGTTATGTCCTTTGATGTGAAAGATAATGTCAGTGTTGAAACGGCAAAACAAATTGCAGATGAGTTGCTTAAAAATAAACTGTTTACAAATTTTCAGGTTGTGTATGCGGTTCACAAGGATAAAGACCATATACATACACATTTTTTGATAAATTCAGTAAGTTTTGAAAATGGTAAACGATGGCATCAAACAGCTGAGGATTTGAGAAACTTAAAAGAATGTTCAAATGAAATTTGTAAACGTCATGAGCTTTCAGAGATGGACTTTAACAAAAATACAGGAGCATTATCTGATATAGAATATCAAAACAGATTTGAAAGTTGGAAATATGAATTGTATTTAGCGGTGTTAAATTCATCATATCGAGCGGGTAATAAAGAGGATTTTATCAATATTCTTGATAGTATAGGATATAAAGTTAATTGGGAGGATAACAAAAAGTATATAACATTTACTACACCTGATGGGAAGAAATGCAGAAATCGAAATATTTATCCTCGATACAAATTTACAAAAGAAGCTCTTGAAAAACAGTTTGAATATAATGTATGCAATATAGATAAAAATAAGCTGCTTAAATCACAAGAGAATTTTATACAAAAAGTAACAGCACAGACTGATGTTAAATATCCGATTTCATTTATTGTTGAAAGTGAAGAAAAGCAAAGAAGCATGACTTATAATCAGTGGTATGAACAAAATAAAGAATATCTGATTAATGATGATAAGTATGATACTTATAAATGTATAGGATTTGCTATTAAAAAATCTGCAAGTGAAAAAGAATTTATTGAGCGTATAAACCGTATGGGGTTGAAGGTAGAATTTGATAAAGAAGCAAATGTTACGATTTTTACAAGTAAGCAAGGTGTTGAATACGGTAACTATGAAATGTATCAAGGCGAAAAATATTCTCCGAAAGAATTATTAAACATATTTTTACTGAATCAAAAAAGAAAGAATTTTTACAAAGAATATTTTAATTGTTTGAAACAAAGCAACAGTAAAGAAGAATTAGAAAAATTATTAAAAAAATGCGGTTATACATCAGAACAGGTAGACAATGAATACAATATATTTATTGATGGAGAATTGATTACAAATATTTCTTTACAAAAGGTAAGTGATAATATTTTCAACAGCATATCGTACAGATATTTGTCTGAAAAATTATGGGAATCAGAAAACGTAGGAGATTTTTTCAAAAAAATAAATGAAGATGAACACAATATATGGGTAGATGATGATAAAGTTATATATGCATTTAATGAAAAGGAGTATTCAAACAAGAATTTTGATATAGATAAACTGAAAGAGCATTTTGTAATAAAAGAATTTTTCAAAGTATACAGAGAGAGTTTGTGGGAAAACAAAGACATGAATAGTTTGTCATCAGAACTTAAAAGTAAAGGATATGTACTTGAAAAAAATCAAGAAGAATATAACGTATTGAAAGAAGGAGAAGTAGATGTCATTTATAAAATGAAAATTGATAAAGTTGAGAACGATATTTTTGAAACCAGTTCATATAAATATTTGTTTGAGAAAATAAAGGAAGCAGAAAATATACAGGACTTTATTAAAAATCTTAGTTTTGAAGGAAATAGCCTAAAAAAAATAAATGATAAAATAGTATATACTATTAATGGAAAACAGTATGAGAATGATAACTTTAATACGATAAATATAGAGAAGAAATTTAATATAAAAGACTTCTATAAAGAATATTTTAATTGTTTAAAACAAAGCGATGACATAGAAATGCTAAAGCATGAACTTGAAAAAAAATATGATTTGCAATATAATACAAAAACACTCTGCTTTGAAATATATCTAAAGGGTAAAGAAGAAAAGCTGACAGATATGTCTGTAGAAAAAATAGGAGATAATTTTTTTAACAAAGATTCATTCAAACTATTATTATCGTGTATGTGGATGTCAGACAGTATAAATGATTTTTTGGAGAATTTGCTTGATAGAGATGTTACGATGGATGAAGACGAAAACGGGTTGTATTATAAAATTTATGGAAAAGAGTATCGGAATGAGGTTTTTGATAATGAAAGACTAAATGAATATTTTTTCTTAAAACAAGAAAAAAAGGAACTTATAGAAGTATTGAGAATTGCAAAGTATCATTCAAAGTCAATGAAAGAATTTTGTAATAATTTAGAGAAATTGGGATATAGTGTAATTTTTACAGAAAATAATGAAATGACATACAGGACACCTAATAATACAGTAATTTCAAATGGAGATTTGTTTTTGGCAAAATATTTTACGAGAGAAAAACTTGAAGAACAGTTTTTTAATAATAGAATAGATAGTAATTTTAATAATATATGTAGCTTTTTGCATATATTTATGTCAGATAATTCAATGCCGGTTTCATCAGCAATCTCTCTTGTAGGAGATAAAGATTTATCAGGAGAGAAACTGCGTGAATTTTTATATCACTTTGAACGAGGAACAGCAAGTATATATAATCGCAATTTAAATGATGGTTTAAGTATTTAAAATGATTATATCGAAAAATGTAGAAAAATGTCTAAAACAGGATTGACAATATTTTCCAGTTGTGATATAATATAAGTAATAAAAGATATGATTGAAAGGAGTATTCATTATGAAAAAGAAGATAACAGCAACATTATTAGCATTAACGACATTGATAAGCAGTACAAGTGTTGTTTTAGCAGACTATCCTGACGTATCTTCAGATGCGTGGTATTATAGTTATGTAAATGATATATCCGAGCTTAAAGGTTTTTCGGGTTATGAAGATGGTACATTCAGACCTGATAACATAATAATGCAGGAAGAATTTTTAAAAACAGTTATGTGTCTTATAGACGGTGAACAGCTTGCTTTGGAGAATTATACACCGACGTATGAATCATGGGACAGCTATTGGGACGCATGGGCACAGCCGTATTTAACTCGTGCATTGGAACTTGGTATAGTAACAGAAAGCGATAAGATGTTTACTTA
>CALXQE010000065.1 GCA_944390495.1 uncultured Clostridia bacterium | reverse complement strand
ATTTCTATTTGTCAGATCAAATAACAGAATCATAAATAATAAAATCCTCTGCAAAAAGCAGAGGATTTTGTTTTAGGATTGTTACTGTCTTGGGTTGATTTTTAAAGAAAAAAATAATATAATAGCTATAAATATAATCAAATGGAAGGTGGTTTACAGTGGGAAAAAGATATGCTTTTGTACATAAAAATCTATGTGTAGCATGCGGGGCATGTGAAAATGTATGTCCTAAAAATGCAATAAAGGTAAAAAAGGGTATTTATGCTAATGTTGATGAAGTAAATTGCGTCGGATGCGGTATATGCAGTAAAAATTGCCCTGCCGGCGCAATAGATATACGTAACAGAGATGAAGAAAAATTTGATAAGGACTCATTAAAGGAGCAGGAAAAAAAGGGAGTATGTCCCATGTGTCAGAAAATGGCTACAAATATACCATATACACCTATAATCCCGTTGCCCACAGACAAAAGAAAGGGAGGGAATGAAAATGAATAAAAAACATTGGTATGATTATCTTTGGATATGGTCGATAGTATATTTTGCGTTGGGATTTTTTAATATTATGTTTGCATGGCTTGGAATGATTGATTTTATCGTACCGCTTATAATTGCGATTGTAGGCGGAAATAAATGGTTTTGCAATCATCTTTGCGGAAGAGGTCAGCTTTTTGCACTTTTAGGCGGAAGTTTAAAAATGAGCCGAAATAAAAGTACACCCGGCTGGATGGTTTCAAAGTGGTTTAGGTACGGATTTTTGATATTTTTTATGTTAATGTTTGCAAATGTAGTTTTTCAGACATATCTTGTTGCCTCAGGCGGTTCAAGTTTAAGGGAAAGTATAAAATTACTTTGGACTATACGTGTGCCTTGGGGCTGGACGTATTCACAGGGAGTATTTCCGGATTGGGTTGCACAGTATGCCTTTGGATTTTACGGACTTATGCTTACATCTGCTATTATAGGTATTGTTGTTATGGCATTGTATAAACCGAGAAGCTGGTGTGTATTTTGTCCGATGGGCACAATGACACAGTCTATTTGTAAAATAAGAAACAGAAAATAAAAGGAGGAGATAGATTTATGAAAGTAGTTATAGTAGGCGGAGTTGCCGGAGGTGCAACTGCTGCGGCACGTCTTAGACGACTTGATGAAAATGCACAGATAATTATAATAGAAAGAAGCGGATATATATCATACGCAAACTGCGGTCTGCCTTATTATATAGGTGAAGAGATTAAAGAAAAGTCAGCTCTTACTCTTCAAACACCTCAAAGTTTTTATAACCGTTTCAGGATTGACGCACGAGTAAAGCAGGAAGTAATAAAAATAAACAGAGATGAAAAGACAGTTGTTATAAGACGAATTGATGACGGAGAGGAATATACGGAAAGTTACGATAAACTTATTTTATCACCCGGTGCAAAACCGGTTATTCCGCCGCTTCCCGGAATAGACAATGAAAAAATCATGACTGTACGTACAGTGGAGGATACATTTAAAGTTTACGACTATATAGAAAACAATTCTCCTAAAAAGGCAGTTGTTGCAGGCGGTGGATTTATCGGACTTGAAACGGCTGAAAACTTATTAAAGCGTGGAATAGAGGTTACACTGATTGAAAGAAGTACACACGTTATGCCGCCCTTTGATGAGGATATGGCAGCTATAATGCATAATTGTATAAAAGATAACGGAATTGATTTAAGAGTTAATACATCTGTTACAGGTTTTAATGAAAACGGCGGTAAAATCGAGGTTAGTATTGATAACGGCGAAAGTATCAATGCAGATATGGTGATAATGTCTGTTGGAGTTACACCTGAGAGTACACTTGCAAAGAGGGCAGGTCTTGAAACGGGAATAAGAGGTGCAATAGCGGTAAATACAAATATGCTGACATCGGATGAAAATATATATGCAGTGGGTGACGTAGTTGAAGTAAATCATTATGTGTCAGGTAAAAAGACTCTTATTGCCCTTGCAGGACCTGCTAATAAACAGGGCAGAATTGCAGCTGATAATATTTGCGGCATAAAGAGTGAATACAAAGGCTCACAGGGTTCATCAGTCCTTAAACTTTTTAATATGACTGCCGCCGCAACAGGTATGAATAACAAAGCCACCGCAGACAGCGGATACGACTATGACAATGTTATTTTAACCTCTGCGTCACATGCGACATACTATCCGGGTGCAACTAATATGACAGTCAAGGTTACATTTGAGAAAAAAACAGGTAAAATACTTGGTGCTCAAATAGTGGGGTATGACGGTGTTGACAAGAGAATAGACGTACTTGCAACGGCTATACGTGCAAACATGACGGCTTTTGATTTAACGGATTTAGACCTTGCCTATGCACCGCCTTATTCATCTGCAAAAGACCCTGTAAATATGGCAGGATATGCTATTGAAAATATACTTACAGGAAAAGTTAATCAGGTACACTGGTCACAGGTTTTAAATAACAGTGACGATGATGTAATACTTGATACTCGTACAGATATGGAATACGCTATGGGTAATATACCTACTGCAATTCATATACCTGTTGACAGTTTGCGTGAGAGAATGGGAGAAATACCAAAGGATAAAAAGATATATGTATATTGTCAAAGCGGACTTAGAAGTTATATTGCGTGCAGAATATTAAAGCAAAATGGATATACATGCTATAATGTATCAGGCGGATACGGCTTTTATTCAAACGTTGTAAAGGGAAGCTGTCTTGAAGCAGAGGGTACAGGTCCGTGCGGTCTTAAAAAATGCTGAATAGAAATGAGTTGCAGGTGAAAAATGAAATTTAAACGTATTCGTATTTTTTTTAAAAGAAATATATTGTGGATTTTAATATTTTTTTGCAGTATTGGTTTTTTAGCCTTTGCAGAAAACGTATTTGATAAAGAAATTATGGACGCCGATATTATAGGGTATAATATTTTGTCTGAATATTTCATATCAGATGCGGTTACACCGTTTGCGAAGTTTATTACAAATTTCGGCGGTATTTTCGTAATTGTATTTTTTACAGTGCTGTTATTATTGTTTTTAAAAAACAGAAAACAAAAAATGTTAATACCTATAAATATGGTACTTGTAATAGGCTTAAACCAAGCATTAAAATTTATACTGCAAAGACCGCGGCCTATTGAATACAGGATTATAGATGAAGTAGGGTACAGTTTCCCGTCGGGACATTCAATGCTGAGTTTAGCCTTTTACGGGTACTTAATTTACCTTACCTATTTAAACATAAAAAACAAATATTTAAAATGGTTTATAATTGTTTTGCTTTCGGTGCTTATAGGTTTAATAGGTATAAGCAGGATATATCTCGGTGTACATTATACAAGTGATGTTTTAGCAGGGTATCTTATAGCATTTGTGTATCTTATAGCGTTTGTAAAGTGTACGGAAAAATTACGTATAAAAGGTGATAAGCCAATGAAAAACAGTATTTTAAGCAGTTTTAAACATGCCTTTGAGGGAGTGTTTGCGGCACTTAAAACAGAGCGAAATATGAAAATACACACAGTAATAATGTGTATTGTGATTATTCTCGGAATTTATTTAGATATCAGCAAAATAGAGTGGATTACATGTATAGTTCTGTTTGTAATGGTTATGGCAGGGGAGCTGTTTAACACTGCAATAGAGGCGGCGGTTGATTTGGCAATGCCCCGTCAGCACAGTTTAGCAAAAAAGGCAAAGGACGTATCTGCAGGAGCTGTATTACTTCTTTCAATAGGCGCGGCAGTGGTTGGATTAATGATTTTTGTACCTAAAATATGGATTTTGATAAGCTAAGAGGGTAATTTATACAAAAATAGTGTAACAATTTTGTAGACTCATACAAAATATAGACATTTATTATAAAAGTGTTGACTAATTGCATTAATTACTATACAATACGTATAAGGAAAGGAGTTGATTTTATGAAAAAGAAAGTTACAGTATTAACAGTGGCTGTATTATGTGCAGCAAGTATGGCAGTAGGTGCTGCGTCATCGGGATTGATTGAGAAAGTCACCTCTGAACTTAGACCGGATTTTAAAATAGTAATAGACGGACAGGAAAGAACATTTAAAGATGTAAACGGAAATGTTGTGTATCCTATGCTTTATGAAGGTACGACTTATTTACCTGTAAGAGCAATAGGCGAGATAATGGGTAAGACAGTTTATTGGTACGAAAACGATAAAAAGATAGAACTAAAGGACGAAAAGACAACGGTAACAGACGCTGATGTTATTGTACCATCAAGTCCAACGGCTAAACCGTCAAACGGTGAAATAACAGAGGAGGAAGCAAAAAATATTGCCCTTGAAAAAGCCGGACTAAAAGCAAGTGAAGTTAAATTTACAAGAGTGAAGCTCGAAACGGACGACGGAGTGCGTGTTTATGATATAGAGTTTATGAAGGACAACGTAGAATATAATGCAGATGTCAGAGTAAGTGACGGAGTTATAGTATCATGGGACGTTGACGACTACAATCATATAAATCAAACAACTCCGCCAGAGCAGTCAACAGGTGATATAGGTGTTGAAAAGGCAAAGGAAGCGGCACTTAACAAAGCAGGATTAAGTGCAGGTGAAGTTGTATTTACGGAAGCATCACTTGATTATGACGACGGCAGAAAGGTGTACGAAATTGAGTTTAAAAAGGACAGAACAGAGTATAGTGCTGAAGTCCTTGCATCTGACGGTACAATAGTGTCATGGGACGTTGATTATGACGATTAATTAAAGAAGTAAAACAGCCGGCAATATGTCGGCTGTTTTTGTTTGTGAAAATAAACAAAAACAAACGTATTTTTTGCACAAAACTGACAAATTTCATTTAAGGACTTTATTTTTATGACAAATTATAGTAAAATAGAGTTTGTAGTATTGTAGTAAAGTAGAAATTATGGTAAAAAATGGGTAAAACGGAAGGACGGTAAAAATGAATAATTTAGAACAAACTCAATTTATTACAGTTATAGCACTTGTTATTTTTGCGGCAATGATGATTGCTATCGGAGCATACAGTGCAAGGAAAACAAAAACAATGGACGGCTTTCTGCTTGGCGGCAGGCAGATAGGTGCATGGGTAAGTGCCTTTGCATACGGTACGTCTTATTTTTCTGCCGTAATTTTTGTCGGCTATGCAGGTCAGCATGGCTGGAATATTGGTTTGGGAAGTCTTTGGATAGGCGTCGGAAATGCGATTTTCGGCTGTCTTTTAGCTTGGCTCTTACTTGCAAGACGCACCCGAACAATGACCCATACTTTGAAATCAAAAACAATGCCCGAATTTTTTGAGGGACGTTTTCAGTCAACTAAAATGAAAGTTTTTGCAGCGGCAATAATTTTTATTTTCTTAGTACCATACAGTGCAGCAGTCTATAAGGGACTTGGCTCAATGTTTACTACAATTTTCCCTACGGTTTCAGTTAATACATGGATGTTATTTATTGCAGTACTGACAGGAGTTTATCTTGTACTTGGCGGATATGTGGCAACGGCTTATACAGATTTTGTACAGGGTATTATAATGATAGTCGGTGTAATTGCTATGGTAATATCGATTGTAAAAAATCCGGCTGTCGGTGGATTTACACATTTTTTTGAAAATTTAAAATCAATAGATAACGGCGGTGAAATCGGCAGACAGATTACAAGCTGGTACGGCGGAGGAAGCTGGAAGTTTTTATGTGTAAATATACTTTTGACAAGTTTCGGTACATGGGGTCTGCCGCAGATGGTAAGTAAATACTATGCCGTTAAGGACGTTAAGTCAATTCATAAAGCCACTGTTATTTCAACGGCATTTGCACTTATAATAGGAGCAGGTGCATACTTTGTAGGTTCACTTTCACGTCTTGTATTAAATAATACAATGCCTGAGGGCGGAGTTGACGCTGTTATTCCGAATACACTGCTTACAGCGTTAGGTGATTGGAATATAGTAACGACTATTATTCTTGCAGTAATTTTAATTCTGCTTTTGTCAGCGTCAATGTCTACACTTTCTTCAATAGTTCTTTCTTCGGCATCGGCAATCTCTGTTGACTTTATACCGGTTGTAAAGAAAAACTACCACCCAAGTCATCAGATGATACTAACGAGGGGACTTTGCATTATATTTGTTGCTCTCTCTTACATATTTGCAACTTCAAATATCACTATTATAGTTAATATAATGTCATTTAGCTGGGGAATAGTATCAGGTTGTTTTATAGGTCCGTACCTATGGGGAATCTACTCAAAGAGGACAACAAAAATGGGTGCATGGGCAGGTATGATACTTGGTTTTGCGACTGTTACGATAACAACTGTTGTACTTACAATTATGAATTTACCTGACGGCGGCGGATTGTATGAAGCATTTGGTATTGCGGCAAAAAAAGCACCGGAAATGGGTGTTGCGGCTATGGCGGTATCTTTGGCGGCGGTACCGATTGTATCAATGTTTACAAAGAAATTTGATGAAAAATTTGTTGAGGGTGTGTTTACACCGGCAACTGAAATAGAATAATTTATCTAAAGGAGAGATAGGAAAATGCCTATTACAGATTTTTTAGAAAGAAACGCACATTTGTTTGGAGATGAGGTCTGTCTTGTTGAGATAAACCCAAAGGTTATGGAACACGCAAGGGTAACTTGGAGAGAATATTCTCTTATAGAAACAAATCCCATGGAAGCAGGACGTACGGAAATTACATGGCGTGAATTTGACAAGAGGGCAAACCGTTTTGCGAATCTTCTTTTAAGCAGAGGTATAAAAAAGGGAGATAAGGTGGCAATACTTTTGATGAACTGTCTTGAATGGCTTCCGATATATTTCGGTATACTAAAGGCAGGTGCAGTTGCCGTACCTTTAAATTACAGATATACAGCAGAGGAAATTAAGTACTGCGTTGAACTTGCACAGGCAGATGTACTTGTGTTCGGACCGGAGTTTATAGGTCGTGTAGAAGAAATTTGTTACAGAATGCCGAGAGTTAAGCAAATGTTTTATGTAGGCAGTGAGTGTCCTACATTTGCTGAAAGCTATGACTATCTTGTAAAATTTATGAGAAGTATTAAGCCTGACGTTGAATATACAGATGATGACAATGCGGCAATTTATTTTTCATCGGGTACAACAGGATTTCCAAAGGCAATTTTACATGCACACAGAAGTCTTGTTCATGCGGCAAGGGTTGAACAGATGCACCACGGTCAAAAACATGATGATGTATTTCTGTGCATACCGCCCCTTTACCACACAGGTGCAAAAATGCACTGGTTCGGTAGTCTTATAACAGGCGGTAAAGCGGTACTTTTAAAGGGTATTAAACCTGAATGGATTTTGCAGGCAATATCTGAGGAAGAATGTACAATAGTATGGCTGCTTGTTCCGTGGGCACAGGATATTTTAGATGCAATAGAGCGTGGAGATGTGCGTCTTGATAAGTATAAGCTTGACCAGTGGCGGCTTATGCACATAGGTGCACAGCCTGTACCGCCAAGCCTTATTAAAAGATGGAAAAACTACTTCCCAAATCATCAATATGATACAAACTACGGTTTAAGTGAATCAATAGGACCGGGCTGTGTTCATCTTGGAGTTGAGAATATAAATAAAGTCGGTGCAATCGGTAAAGCAGGTTACGGCTGGGAAGTTAAGATTGTAGATAAAGACGGTAATACAGTAAAGCAAGGCGAAGCCGGTGAACTTTGTGTTAAAGGCCCCGGTGTTATGGTATGTTATTACAATGACAAAGACGCTACCGATGCGGTGTTAAAGGACGGATGGCTTTTAACAGGCGACGTGGCACAGGAGGACGAGGACGGATTTATATACCTTGTTGACCGTGCAAAGGACGTTATCATCTCCGGCGGTGAAAATCTTTACCCTGTACAGATTGAGGACTTTTTAAGAAAACACGACGATATAAAAGATGTTGCTGTAATAGGTTTACCGGACGCAAGACTTGGTGAAATAGCTGCGGCAATTATAGAATTAAAGGAAGGCAGACATTGCAGTGAAGATGATATAAATAACTTCTGTCAGGAACTTCCAAGATACAAAAGACCTCATAAAATTATATTTGCCGAAGTACCGAGAAATCCTACCGGTAAAATAGAAAAGCCAAAGCTTAGAGAAAAATACTGCGGTGAAAGTGTCGTTAAAACGCAGATTAAGAGCTGATTTTTTGCTAAAATATCTCACAAAGTAAAAAAATTTAGTTTAAACCTTGATTTTTTAGATAAAATATATTAAAATATATATGTATTAGTATATGACACAAAAGATTTAGGAGGATTAATTTATGATTACAGCTGGCGATTTTAGAAACGGCAGAACTTTCG
>CALXQE010000064.1 GCA_944390495.1 uncultured Clostridia bacterium | reverse complement strand
ATAGGAAGTAATACTACAAAATACTATTATGACGGTGATAATGTAATAAATGAAATTTTGAACGGGAACAGCTATGCAACAAATGTAATGGGCGTAAACGGATATATTTCACGTAAACAAAACGGAACAGTGGGATATTTGTTTAAAGATAATCATGGTGATGTGCTTGCAGCATATTCAAGTACAAGCAATAGAATAGCAGATTATACATACGATGCATGGGGAAACATACGAAACCAAGGAACACAAAGTTGGGGAGAAGATAACCCTTTGCGTTACTATGGACAGTATTATGATACAGAAAGCGGTATGACATATCTAAGGGCAAGATATTATGACAGTAGCATTAGGAGGTTCATATCAGCAGATTCTTATTGGAATGTTAAAAATATGTTATATGATGAAGATACGAATGAAAATCAATTAAACGTCTATAATAATAAATCAAATGTAATACCTTCACTATACTACAATAATATGAGAAAAACACCACAATACAAAAATATTTTACAAAGTTCAAATTTGTATATATACGGAATAAACAACCCAATTCACTACATAGATATTTATGGGTTAGCTGTAACAGCATATGGAATTGTTGCAACGGTAGGTGTAGGATTTGTAGGCTATGAAGGAATGTATTTGTGGGCTGTTGATGATGTAGGTAATTTTGCTTTGTTAGCAGTAAATGGATTTTCTTCTACAGTTGGTGCATCACTTGGTGGTATAGGAATGTATTTCCCTACTATGCCTGATGTATCGCAAATGTATGATTATGGCTTTGGAATATCTGGCTCTTTAAATGGATGGGGTGCTGGAATTACATATAGTGGAACTAATGCAGAATACGAAGGTTATGTCATCCAAGGTGGTGTAGGTGGTAATATAGACATATGGGTTGGAGGAGATGGTTCATATATACATCCTATTTTTTCTGGAAATATATATGAAATAGGTTCTTGGATGAAATCACTTTTAAACAGTATATTACCGGCTAATTTACAAATTGAATAATATTATGTCGGTATATATTCTATACGGAGGTGAAATCAAATGATTTACCAAATAAAGTGGAATTTTTATGATTATGTTTTATGTATTATTATTTTTGTTTTAATGCTTATAGGAATAATTTTGATGAAAAATATTCTCAAAAAAAATATAGACTATCCAAATAATGTAATAGCCATTGTAATATGTTTTTTGTTATTTATGGGTGTAGTTTTAATAGCATCATTTTTTCAAAAAATATATTATATATATAGATATAATCATAAAGAATATTCAGTGGTAACTGGAAAGATTCAAGATTTTCAATACATATATGAAAATAATGGCAATGGAATTCGAGGAATTAGGTTTTCAGTAGATAAAATATTTTTTGAGATTGATTCAGGAATATTTAATGCCGGTTATAAATACAGCGATTATGCAATTTGTGAATCTGATTATCTTAAAATATATTATATAGAATCAGATTTTAATGATAAAAATACAACTATTTTAAGAATAGATAACATGAATTATCGTTAAATATAAAATGACTGAAAAAACATTTTAGACGGATATATTTCACGTAAACAAAACAGAACAGTGGGATATTTGTTTAAAGACAATCATGGCGATGTGCCTGCAGCATATTCGAGTACAAGTAATAGAATAGCAGATTATACATACGATGCATGGGGAAACATACAAAACCAAGGAACACAAAGCTGGGAAGCGGATAACACTTTACGCCCACATGGACAATATTATGATACAGAAATCGGTATGACATATCTAATGGCAAGATATTATGATAGTAGCATTAGAAGATTTATCACCGAAGACCCGATAAAAGACGGACTAAATTGGTATGCTTATGCAGGAAATAACCCAGTTATGTTTGTTGACCCGAGCGAATATATAACAGAAGAGGAACAGCAAATGTACGAAAATGGAGAAATGTCACCCGGTGCGTATAGTTATTTGATGAAATTAACATATAACTATTATTTAGCAGACACAGATGAGGATAGAAGGTATTTCAGTGAATTAGCTGAACAATTTAGAGCGACTAATTATACTTCCACTCCATTTAGCAATTGGAATTTTATAATAAGCAATATGGCAAGCAAATCTTCCAGTGGAACTGTTTCTAAATGGGAACATTATTATAGAAATAATTTAAATATTGAATTTTCATACGATGAACTGATGAAACTGAATGAACGACTGCCTGAAAACATGAAATGGACAGATGATGTTGCAGCTGATTTTCATCAAAATCATACTGTAAATGGACAGGATAATATAAAATATGTATCAGCCGATGGACATTTTGAGATAGTATATAATGCAAATGGTGAAATACAAAATCAATATAACGATACAGATGATATGGGAACATATAATTATTGTTCGCCAGAATCAGACCCAATTGGACATGTAACATATGATATCGTTCCATATATGGCACATGGAAATGTACCTGATACACAAAGGAGGACACCGTAATGTTAAAAAAATTTATTATTTCATTTATACATATATTGTTATTAATAACTGGAATTTTTGCAATGTTAACAACCATTACAAAAAATTATAGTATCAGATATTCAATAGAAGGGTGTTTCCAATGGATGATATTGAGTAATATGACAGCATTGTTATTTGCATTAATTGATATTATTATACTAATTATTTTCCTTGCAAAGTCAACAATTGCCTTCAGAAATGAAAGAAAAAAATTCAAAACAAAAAAATTTTTATATTGGTTTATCATGTTTGTATTTGCAGTAACAGCATATTGGTTGATTGTATTCTATTATTTAGGTACACTGTGAGATAAAGGATAAGATGTACATTTTTTGATGCTTACTTAAAGTGAATAGAATCTTGTAAGAAAAAAGAAGAATGGAACACAGCATCATATACGTATATTTGACAGAAATAATGTTGTCCTATGACGACATAGATGCAACACAATATATATGAAGCGCAGACGATTAATACAAATTTTAAGAATAGATTAAGTAGTTGATATTAAGAGAAATTTAATACACTTAATAATTCGTCAAAATAAACAACAAAAAACGTAAAACAATAGAAAGACGAAGGAAATCAATAGCCGAAAAAATCAAAAATACTCATAAGTGGTCAATAAGTGGTCAAATTTAGAATTTGTATAAATTTAACAATAGAAAAAATCGCATAGCTATGCAGTTTAGAAGGGTAATGAAAACATACACCTATCCAAGTATAATAAATGACGATTTATTATACTTGGATGGATATTCTGTTGAATACTATCTGAAAGTCGCATAACTAAGCCATTTGTAGAATTGTGCAATTTATCTAATTCTTTTAGTTGACCACTTATTGACCACTTATCAAGTTTTCTTATTTTTTATATTACATGATTAAACTGTATGTTCCATATGTGCATTTATTGACATCTGTATCAGATTTACTGAATTAGCTTTACTTTCTATGGTTGTGTGTGAATATATGTCAAGCAACGTTTTTGTATTTGCATGTTCCAAGTAGTTCCTGCATATCTTTTAGGCTGACCCCTGATTCTATGCCCAGTGTTGTAAATGTATGTCTGAAGTAATGCGGTGTTATAGAATCGTCAATTTCTTCGTTCATATTTTCACGAATGTATCGTTTTATGTATCGTAACCTTGTTGATATATTTGCACTCGTATATGGATTGTTACATTTATTTATGTAAATTAACCGGTTTCTATCTTCTTTTTCTTCGATTGTCATACTGTTGTATTTTTCACGATATTTCTCTTGCAAAAAGCTATTTAACGGTATATTTCTTACTCCTGATGCTGTTTTTGTGTCCGTTTCGTATTTTAAATCTGTAAATGATTCATCTATACGCATCATAGTAAAGTCTGGACTGATATCATTCCATCTTAATGCACACAATTCTCCGACTCGTATTCCTGTATATAACAGAGTGTTTAGCATTAAATAATAATTGTAATCGTTTTCGTATCTCTCTTGGTGTTAATGCTCGTGCCCCCTTCCCAGAATTGATGGACAGAAAAAATAG
>CALXQE010000063.1 GCA_944390495.1 uncultured Clostridia bacterium | reverse complement strand
ACCGAATTTGTATATACCTCCACCTTGAGAATATATATTATTACCATCGGTATCTTTATAGAAAGTATCGTTTGTAATTGTATTATCTGATACACTTACATTAACTACACACTCTATGCTGTGTTTTCCATCTGCTGTTGATGCCGTAATAGTTGTTTCTCCTTCACCCTTTGCAGTTACTACACCATCTGTTACAACGGCAATATCTTCATTGTCTGATTGCCACAAAACATCTGATGAACCTGTCGGTGTTACAGACGCATGAAGTGGATATACAGAATCAATTTCTTGTAAACTGATATTTGTTTTATCAAGTGTTATTCCTTTTGTTTCTTCCTTTTTGGAAACAGTAATATTACATGTATCAGCTATTGTACCTATCCTTGCAGTAATAACAGCACTGCCCTCTTTTAGTGCAGTTACTACACCATTGTCAGAAACTGTAACAACGGAATTATCCGAACTTTCCCACTGCACGTCATTATTATATGAAAAGCTTGGCATTAACACTGCATCAAGCGTTTTAGCACTGTCAGTATTTAAATTCATTTCATGTTCAGACAAAGTGATACTCTTTACTTTTCCTATTGACTCATCTCCAGAAAGCACAATTTGTTCATTATATACGACAATCTGTGTTCTCGTTTGCATACCGCTCTCATCAAGCAAATAATTCTTCACCATGTATTCACCATATGTTTCAACTGGACTAAATGTTCCGCTTTTTAAATGAGGAATAACTCCTATCAACTCGTTATTTTCATTATATAATGCAGTTGCAAAATACGAATTATTATCACGATAATCTGACGAGTAACTTATAGCACCATCACCATCTACACCTGTCATAAGTTTTGAGATATAGCTGTCTTTTTCTTTTAAAACTACATCGTCAACATATACATTTATTTCGTCCCACAGGCAAAAAAATGCAAGATAATCCTGAGTATTTAAACACTCAAATTCCATTTTTAAAGTTTGCCATTCTGTTCCTACGGAAAATTCCTCAGTCTTTACAGGATAGCTCGCAGGCCAATCCTGAGATCCATCATCAAATCCTGCTGTAACAATGCAATCCTTATCAGCCTTTATAGAAAAACTAAGTTCGTATGTAACATTTCTTTTTAAATTTACACGCTGTGTTAATTTTGCACTTAAAAAAGATAATGAATAATTTCCTTCAATTCCATGCGATAACTTAACAGGATTTTCACTTTCATAATACCAGCCGCCGCTGTCTTTAAATCTCCAGCCTGTTGTTCCTAAAGTTTCACTTTCACAATTACCGTTTATAAGTATATTTTCAGTATGATCTGCAGAAAAAGCAGAAACTCCCGATATTAATACTGCTAAAGAAATTGTTACCGCAATAAGTTTTTTCAATATACTCATAACTTACCTCCCTAAAAATATTAATTATATCACGCTTTATATTATAACAATAGCAATATTTAAAATCAAGCCCGAAACTTCCATATTGAAACATTTTAATATATTTTAACCTATAATTCGTATTATCTCTTTATTATAAATAATACATCCCACAAAAAAATCAGAGAAAGTTCAATATGTACTCCAAAAGTTAGACACTTTTGAAGTGCATATTTTTATGGCAAAAGGTCTCAAGAAAAAATATCACTTGTAATGAAAAAATGGATTTTTATACTTCGGATGAGTTTTTGGAATTTATCAAAGATGTGTATAATATTGAATAAACAAATAAAGTTAAAACTAATAGTATTTATGAATGGAATTATTATGTTTTCTTCAGTATTGCTTTTTATACATATATACGGAAAGATGAAATTAACGCAGCAAATAACTGATTTAAAATTCAGTAAATTACCTGTAGTTTAGATCGTTCTAAAATAGAAATAACGCGTGATACATACTCATATCTATATCCTAAAGAAGAACAAAGAGCTATTGCAGTACTTAACAAAATAGTATAAGTATAATAATTCGTGTAAAAAACGTGTAAACAAAAAAAGAAACAGCATAGCTATGCGTTTTCTTTTTATATTGGTGCGGATAACAGGACTTGAACCTGCACGGGTTGCCCCACATGAACCTGAATCATGCACGTCTGCCAATTCCGCCATATCCGCATCTACTTTATTATTATATCAGTTTATAAAATGAAAGTCAAGAAAAACAAGCCATCACAGTAAATATTCTTTGTACAATTGTCAATGATGGGTGACACTTTGATAAAAATAAAAAGTAACACACAAACATGATTACAATGTTTCACATCAATTCTAAATATTTATTAAGCACTTCATTAGGTGTAAGAAATTCAAGACATGTTTTGGGTATATTGTTTGATTTAACATTATATCTTGCAAGTTGTTTCCTTCCGTCATCGAGGCTATACATTCTCATTTTTTTATAAAATCTTAATTCGTCCGTTCTATGTTGACGTTCCACTTTCCCGTTATGCCTTGGTGTTGCCACTCATAAATCGCCTGACGGCTTACTCTGTAATACCTTGAAGCTTCTGTTACTCAATATTTTGTAACTTCTTTTAATTACACGTTTACGAAAACGGTTATTTGCTGTTAGAATATTCATGGGAAATGTCTCCTTTAATACTTTGTTTCTCTCGGTCGTTAAACATTATATCATATTTGGAGTTCATTTCCCTTTTCATTTCTCACCCATCAATTGTATCACAACATCTCCGCTTATTTTTACACAACAAAAAAGTTGCCAGTTTCCTGACAACTTCTTCATTATATTCAAATTAATACATTCCACCCATACCAGGATCCATTGCCGGACCTGCAGGAGCCGGTTCAGGAATATCTGTAACAAGGCTTTCTGTTGTAAGAACCATTGATGCAACTGAAGCTGCATTTTGAAGTGCACTTCTTGTAACCTTTACAGGGTCTACAATACCCATTGCAATCATATCGCCATAAACATCTGTAAGTGCATTATAACCTTCACCCGGCTTACATGACTTTACCTTATCTACGATTACAGAACCTTCAAGACCTGCATTTTTTGCAATCTGCCAAGCCGGTTCTTCAAGTGCTTTAAGTACAATTTGAACACCTGTTTTTTCATCGCCCTCTGTTTCGTCAAGAAGTTTTGCGATTGTCGGTAAAACATCAATATAGCTTGTTCCTCCGCCGGCAATAATACCTTCTTCAACAGCAGCCTTAGTTGCTGCAAGAGCGTCTTCTATTCTTAATTTCATCTCTTTCATTTCTGTTTCTGTTGCCGCACCAACCTTAATAACAGCAACACCACCTGCAAGTTTTGCAAGTCTTTCTTGAAGTTTTTCCTTATCAAATTCAGATGTTGAAGCTTCAAGTTCACGTCTGATTTGTGCAACTCTGTCCGCAATAGCTGCCTTATCACCTGCACCGTCAACAATAATTGTAAGTTCTTTTTGAATCTTTACCTGTTTTGCTGTACCAAGCTGTGAAAGCTGAGTATCTTTAAGCTCAAATCCAAGTTCCTCACTAATTACCTGACCGCCTGTAAGAATAGCTATATCCTGAAGCATTTCTTTACGTCTGTCACCAAATCCAGGTGCCTTAACAGGTACGCAAACAAATGTACCTCTTAATTTATTTACAATAAGTGTTGAAAGAGCTTCGCCTTCCACATCTTCTGCAACAATAACCATCTTTCTTCCTGCCTGCATTACCTGCTCAAGAAGAGGAAGAATTTCCTGAATATTTGAAATCTTCTTATCTGTAATAAGGATATAAGGATCATCAAGTACAGCTTCCATTTTTTCTGTATCTGTAACCATGTAAGGAGTTATATATCCTCTATCAAACTGCATACCTTCAACAATTTCAGAATAAGTTTCTGCTGTCTTTGATTCTTCAACAGTAATTACGCCGTCAGCAGTTACTTTTTCCATAGCTTCAGCGATTAGTTCACCGATTTCATCGTTTGCTGCTGATACAGCTGCAACTCTTGCAATGTCCTCTTTACCCTGTACTTTCTTAGCTGTTGCAAGAAGCTCTTTGGCTGCTGCATCAACTGCCTTTTGAATACCCTTTCTTACAATCATAGGATTTGCACCTGCTGCAACGTTCTTCAATCCTTCTCTTACAAGAGCCTGAGCAAGAAGTGTCGCAGTAGTTGTTCCGTCACCTGCAACATCATTTGTCTTTGTTGCAACTTCTTTAACAAGCTGTGCACCCATATTTTCAAACGGATCCTCAAGTTCAATTTCCTTTGCTATTGTTACACCGTCATTTGTAATAAGCGGTGCACCAAATTTCTTATCAAGAACAACGTTTCTACCCTTTGGTCCAAGTGTAATTTTTACAGTATCTGCAAGTTGATTTATACCTCTTTCAAGAGCGTGTCTTGCATCCTGTCCGTATTTAATCTGCTTTGCCATTATAAATAACCTCCCTATTATTCAACTATTGCAAGTATATCACTTTGACGAAGGATTGTATATTCCTCACCGTCAACCTTTACTTCTGTTCCGGCATACTTAGACATAAGTACTTTATCTCCAACTGCTACTTCCATCTTTACTTCCTTACCGTCAACCACTCCGCCGGGACCTACTGCAACAATCTGTGCTACCTGTGGTTTTTCCTGTGCCTTTGAAGTAAGGATAATTCCGCTCTTTGTGGTTTCCTCTGCTTCAAGCATCTTTACAACAACTCTGTCTGCCAATGGCCTTATATTCATTCTATATTACCTCCTAAATGTTTTAATTCACCTCTACTTGTTAGCACTCGACCTCTTTGAGTGCTAACAAGTGTATTATGTGCTTTTTTGCAGTATTTATCAAAGTCTGTTTTTGAGTTGTTTTGCCATATTTTCTCTATATTTCTTATTAATTCTTTTAAAATCTTTCTGTATCTCACTTTTTACTTTTTTACAATTTGTTCATAAACTTAATATATGAAGTGAAATTCTCAGCTTACAAAATTTTCAAACATCTGCTGAGCCTCTTCAAGCCTGTCAAATTGAACTCCTTCTTTCAGTTCTTCAATATCATCTTTAGGGAAAATATTTTCGCTTATTTCTTCACTTGCAATTACTTGTTTATTGTCACCAATACACTTATATATCACAAGTCTTCCGTTTTCAGATTTTACTTCGTAGTATGGACTCTTGTTTTCATTTTCCGCAATCGTTTCAACTGCGGCAGTTGTAGGCAGCGGCATTTCATTTTCTTTAGAATCCGTACCAATTCTCCCTAACGCATATCCACCTCCGAAAAATAATGCTATAAGTAATAAATATGATGAAACTATAATTGTATTCTTTAAATTTTTCATAATTCTTCCTCCTTTTAATGTTTTGATTATTCCCAAATATTAATATCCATATACATTTTTTACCTAAAAAAATAAATGTTGCAAATTTTTAAATTTTAGGATATAATTAATATGTATAATTAATTTTATGACAGGAGGATACATTATGGCAGACAATAACGGAAGAAACAGGCGTAATTCCGGGTACACGCCAAATGATGATTTTGACTGGGAAGCTTACGACATGATAACATCACGTCCTTCGGATGTTCCACGCAGACGCAGACAGACATCTTCACAGCCAAAACGTCCATCACAAAATGCTGATACATCCAATACTCCGTCAAGACGAAGAAACCAAAACACTTCTCGCTCTAAGAAGAAAAAGAAAAAACAACTGACAGAAAAACAAATACAATTCAGAAAACGTCTGAAAATGACGATACTGTCTGCAGTTTTAATAATGATTGTAATTATTTCAGGTGTAGCAGTAGGTATGTACGCAGCCGTTTCAAGGGAAATAAAGGATATGAATATACAAACGCTTGCTTTAAATTATTCTTCCTTTATATATTATGAAGACGAAAGCGGACAACCTCAGGAACTTGAACAAATTCAATCCGATTCTAATCGTATATGGATTGATTCATCAAAAATCCCTCAAATAATGAAAGATGCAGTAGTTGCGATTGAGGACGAAAGATTTTATAAACATCACGGCGTTGATATAAAGCGTACGCTTGGTGCAACAGGTAAATGGATATTGGCAAAAATCGGTATAGGAACTTCAAATTACGGAGGAAGTACCATAACGCAGCAGGTAATTAAGAACATTACAAACGAAACAGAAAATACTCCTTCACGTAAAATAAAAGAAATGATGCGTGCGATTGCACTCGAAAAACAATTATCAAAAGACGAGATACTTACGATGTATCTTAATATTGTTTACTTTGCAAACGGCTGTAACGGTGTTGAAGCTGCGGCTAACACCTATTTTAATAAAAGTGCCTCTGAGCTTACATTGGCAGAAGCCGCATCTATCGCCGGAATAACCCAATTCCCTTCACAATATGACCCGTTTGTGCATCCTGAAAATAATATAGAAAAGAGAAATGTTGTTCTAAAGAAGATGCTCGATTTGGGATATATAAGTGAAGCAGAATATTCACAGGCATCTTCAAGCGATTTAGTGGTAAGCAACGCTCACAAAGAAAACCAGGGACGTATTACTTCATATTTCGTTGATCAGGTTGTAAACGACGTTATAAACGACCTTATGGAACAAAAGGGATATTCAGCAGATTTTGCAACTCAGCAGGTATATAACGGCGGTCTTAAAATCTACTCAACCCTTAATCCCGACATACAGGATATATTAGAAGATACATTCACTGATACGTCTAATTTCCCTTATACTGGTAAAGGTGCTCAATCAGCAATGGTAATCATTGACCCTTATACAGGTAAAATACGAGGACTTGTCGGTGGTCTTGGTGAAAAGACTGACATAAGAGGCTGGAACAGAGCAACTCAATCAAAGCGTCAGCCAGGTTCGGCAATTAAACCACTATCTGTGTATGCACCCGGTATAGATACAGGAAAGATAACAGAAGTTACAATTGTAACTGACGAAGAAATCACAATAGGTAATGATAACTGGAAACCTAAAAACTCCTATAATGATTTCTATGGCGACATGACTGTTAAAGAAGCAGTAGCCCGTTCATCAAATATCCCTGCCGTAAAGGTTCTTGATATGGTTGGTTTATCGACATCTTTCGGTTACCTTCAAAATAAATTCCATATTTCTACACTTGATGAAAAAGATAAAAACTATTCATCTCTTGCACTTGGCGGTCTTACACAGGGTGTTACTGTAAAAGATATGGCTGCTGCATACGCAACTTTTGTAAACAGCGGAAAATATATCGAGCCTTACACATACACTCAAGTTCTTGACTCAACAGGTCAGGTTATACTTCAAAACACACCGAATGCAACACAAGCAATAAGTGCCGCATCTGCATACATTACTACTGATTTACTATACGGCGTTGTCAACAGCAGTGTAGGTACAGGTCGCAGTGCAAAACTTGACTGCGGAATTTCTACTTACGGCAAAACAGGTACTACCGATGATGACTGTGATAAATGGTTTGTTGGTTTTACTCCATACTATGTAGGTGCATGTTGGTATGGATTTGATACGCCTGCATCTCTTTCTGCCGCAGGTGTTTCAGGTAACCCGACTGTTACCGCATGGAATATTGTCATGGAAGAAATTCATGAATCCCTTGACAAAAAGGAACTTACTAAACCTAATAACGTGGTAGAGGTTGAAGTATGTGAAAAATCCGGTATGCTTGCCACAAGCACATGCTCCACAACGACAGCATTTTTCGTTGAAGGAACACAGCCTAAAGCATATTGTGATGCATCCCATGCAAGTCGCAAACCGACAGAAGAAACTACAAAGCCTTCTACTGCTCCTTCCCCTTCACCTACTCCAAAGAGTGAAGTAACCGCCAAACCATCAACAGGAAATAACTCATCCGATTCAACAGATAATACATCAAACGGCGGTACAACGGGTGGAAATCAAACAAATTCAGGAGGCTCAAACAACACATCAAGTGGTAATACATCAAGCGGTTCTACCTCAGGAGAAAATACATCCGGAGGCAGTACGTCAAGTGAAAACACTTCTGGAAATGAAAGTTCTTCCGGTGGAAGTGAATCTTCCGGAGAAAGTTCAAGTACCTCGTCAGAAAGTTCTGACACTTCAAGTTCAGGCGACAGCGGAGAATCAGCTTCAGAATAATTTGACATAAAAAATTCCCTTTATAAAATAAAGGGAATTTTTTTATTATATATATTAGTCCAATTTTATTTTAAACACAACAGGATACTCACTTTTAACTGTCTTAGCAGATATGTGAAGCCCTGTTTCATCACGAGTAAATACAGGTTTTTCGTCAAATCCCAATACAGATACATCCTTTATAATTCCATGGAATAAAGGTAATTTGCTTGCATCTGATTTGGATAATCTTGTAATTGTAACATTTCCGTCATCGGGATATTTCATAATTGTCGCATACAACGAATCACCCTTAATTGTAAATCTTATATCCTGACTTGTATATCCTTTGCTGTCGTTATCTGCAAATTGTCCTTCTGTGATTTTTGTCGGTCCTTCTGATGAATATCTCCAAAGGGACGAACCATATATCGCCTCACCGTTTACATTTAACCACTTGCCTATTTCCTCTAATATATGCCTATCCTCATCAGGAATTGTACCGTCTGATTTCGGTCCGACATTTAGTAGCAATCTTCCGTTTTTGCTTACAATATCTACTAAGTCACAAACAATATCTACCGGATTTTTATAAATATTTCCTTCTGTATAGCACCATGAATTTTTAGCAACTGCTGTATCTGTCTGCCATATATAAGGCTTTGCCTCGGCAAATTGTCCTCTTTCAATATCAACAACTGCTGTCCCAAACATAAAGGCATCGTGCTTGTAGTTTATAACTACTTCTATGTTACGCTCGTCTGCACGGTTATAATAATATGCTGCAAATTTTTTAAGATACGGTTTTACTGCACTATGCTGTATCCACCAATCAAAATATATAATTTTAGGATTAAATTTATCAACAATTTCACAGCATCTTACAAGCCAGTCCTCCAAAAACTCTTTAGTAGGTTCAGGTTTTGAAAATAGATCATGGTGATCAGATTCTTTCATCGCAGGATAATAAAAATCACCTTCTTTTTCATCATCAGTAATGTCACTTTCAAACTCCTTACCGTGTCCCATAAAGAACCAATGTTCCACTCTGTGAGATGAAGCACCGTTTTCTATTCCCTTTTCTTTAAGTTTTTCTGACAATTCACCTAATACATCATGGCAAGGTCCCATTTCATAAGCATTCCAATGGGAAATATCACTTTTATACATTTGAAATCCGTCATGATGTTCAGCAACAGGCACAACGTACTGTGCACCTGCTCTACTAAATAAATTAACCCATTCCCCTGCACTGAATTTTTCTGCTTTAAACATTGGTATAAAATCCTTGTACCCGAAATCCTTTTGATTTCCATAAGTCTTTATGTGGTGCTCAAATTCCTTTGAACCTTGTATATACATATTCCTTGAATACCACTCATTTCCAAAGGCAGGCACACTGTATATACCCCAATGGATAAATATACCGAATTTAGCATCTCTGTACCATTTAGGCACTGTGTACTGGGATAATGATTCCCATGTATCTTTAAATCTTCCCCTTTTGTTCACTTCATCAATATGATTTAAGTATTCCTGCTTGTTCATTTTTTCTGTTCCTCCTTTTACTTTATTTTAATTACATATAAATTATCATTTATATTATTTCTATTTTGAATACTGTTTCGGAGATATCCATACTATGTTTTTAAATGTTCTTATAAAATGAGAATAATTATTAAATCCTGCCATATCACAAACCGCACTGACTGAATAATCCTTTCTTAAATATTCCTGTGCAAGATTTATTCTTTTAGATATTATATATTCTTTAACAGTTGAGTGCATATATTTCTTAAATAATTCATTAATTGAGGTTGTACTTCTAAAAAAAATGTTTTGATATTGAAGACAGCGTCATTTCTGAATCTTTAATGTTTTTTTGTATGTAGTCCAATACGTCATTTATTTCATTATACGCTGTAATTTGTAAATCTTCATTACTGCTGCTTATCTCATTTAAATACAATATAAGTCTAAATAATCTCATACTGTTTTTTATTTCAGGCATAAATTTACTGTCTTTTCCGAAAATATTATCATCAACAATATTAACTATATCTCTGATTTCTTTTTCATTTAATTCCAAATGCATAAATCCTTTTTCAAAAAAAGAAAACAGTGATTTTGAGTAATATGAAAAATCAATTAAGTCACTTGTGTTAAAATATATAACATATCTATGATATTTAGAACTTTGAGCAGTAGTTGTTCTGTGCATAATGTACGGCGGGAACAGAAAAACACTTCCCCTTTTCATTTCATAAACTCTATCTTCCGCAAAACATACTACATCTTCTGCCTCAAGGCATATAAGCATTTCATATACTTCATGATAATGAAACTGCAGTAAATTCCAATTACATTTTTCACTCATAAATAACAAACGTGTTTGTGAATATTTCTTAAATCACTTATCTGATGACCTTGTTCCCTACTGGGACTTGATATTTACAGACGGCAATGAAGAACGTGATTCTTCAGCCGGAGCTATTCTTGCATGCGGTTTGTATGAATCAGCCGAGTACATAAACGATGAGAATTTGCGTAAATTATATATTGACACAGCAAAGGCTATTGTTAATTCACTTACAAAATATTATTTAGCCGATAATTCTCAGAATTTAGACGGAATACTTTTACATTCTGTATATTCAAAACCGGGTAACAATGGTGTTGATGAGTTCTGTATATTGGGTGACTATTACTATATGGAAGCTCTTTTAAGAACTCTTAAAATTTCATAAATCTCCTCTCAACACACAAAAATAGCAGTAAGTAATCCGATTACTGCTATTTTTATATAAAACCTACCGAATGATACATATTATCATTCGGTAGGTCTTTTCATTCAATTAATTTTAAATTAATTATTCTTATATGCCTTTTTCATAATTTCCTCTATTTCCTTAACAAACGGAAGTTTCGGATTAGCTGTTGTACACTGATCTTCGAATGCCTTATTTGCAATATCAGGAATATTATTCATATAAGTTTCTTCATCTATACCACACTCTTCAAATGAAAGCGGCATATTAAGTTCTTTCATAAGATTTACTATTGCATCAATCAAGCTTTGTACGCCCTCTTCTGTTGTCTTTGCAGGAAGACCAAGGAAAGCTGCAATTTCTGCATACTTTTCATCTGCAATAAACTTCTTATACTTAGGGAATGATACAAATTTTGAAGGAGTTTTTGCGTTATATGCAATTACATGAGGAAGTAATACCGCATTTGCTCTTCCGTGAGGAACATGATACTCTCCGCCTATCTTGTGAGCTATTGAGTGATTAAGTCCAAGGAAAGCATTTGTAAATGCCATACCTGCCATACAGCTTGCATTGTGCATCTTTTCTCTTGCCTCTGCATCTTCACTGCCGTTTTTGTATGCTCTCGGCAAATACTTAAATACAAGCTGAATTGCCTTCATAGCAAGACCGTCTGTATAATCAGATGCCATAACAGATACATAAGCTTCAATAGCATGAGTCAAAACATCAAGACCTGTATCAGCTGTCGGAGCCTTAGGCAGACTCATTACGAACTGTGGATCAATAATTGCCACATTCGGTGTCAATTCATAATCTGCAAGAGGATACTTCATGTTCTTCTTCTTATCTGAGATAACCGCAAAACTTGTAACTTCACTACCTGTACCTGAAGTTGTAGGGATTGCAACAAGCTGTGCCTTATTACGCATCTTAGGGAACTTAAACGCACGTTTTCTTATATCAAGGAAACGAAGTCTAAGTGAGTTAAAGTCAACATCCGGGTGCTCGTAGAATAACCACATACCCTTTGCAGCGTCCATAGCACTACCGCCGCCAAGTGCTATAATAACGTCAGGCTTAAACTCATCCATCATTTCCGCACCTTTACGAACTGTTTCGATTGACGGATCCGGCTCAACATCTGAGAAAATTTCACAGTGAACATAATCTGTTCTCTTTCTCAAATAGTAAAGAATTTTATCAACATATCCCAAAGTAACCATACCGGGGTCTGTTACAATAAATGCTCTTGAAATATTAGGCATTTTTTCAAGATACTGAATTGAATTATTTTCAAAATAAATCTTATCCGGAACTTTGAACCACTGCATATTTACTCTCCTTTTTGCCACTCTCTTCTGGTTAATAAGGTTAATAGTTGTGACGTTACCGCTTACACTGTTACCGCCGTAGCTTCCGCAGCCGAGAGTAAGTGACGGCATATTTGTGTTATATATATCACCTATTGCACCGTGTGAAGATGGTGAGTTTACAATCAATCTGCTTGCCTTCATTGTATCTGCAAACTTCTCTATAACTTCATCGTCATTTGCATGAATAACAGCAGAGTGACCCATACCGTGGAACATTACCATTTCTTCTGCTCTGTCTATACCTTCTTCTGTTGAATCAACAATGAAGTATGCCAATACAGGACTTAGTTTTTCTCTTGAAAGCGGATACTCAGGACCAACTCCGTCAAGTTTAGCAAGAAGAATTTTTGTTCCCTCCGGCACCTTAACTCCTGCATTATTTGCAATCCATTCAGCACTCTTACCTACAACGTCAGGATTTACTGCACCCTTCTCGCTGTTAATAACATAATCACTTATCTTTTTAATTTCATCAGGTTTTGCAAAATAGCAGCCGTATTTCTTCATTAACTTTTCAAACTTAGGTGCTATTGCCTTGTCAACGATTGCTGCCTGTTCTGATGCACAAATCATACCGTTGTCAAATGTCTTTGAAAGTATAAGGTCATTTACAGCCTGTTCAAGGTCTGCACTCTTATGAATGTAGCAAGGTACGTTACCGGGACCAACGCCAAGTGCCGGTTTGCCTGTTGAATAAGCAGCCTTAACCATACCGCTTCCGCCTGTTGCAAGTACAGTTGCAACTCCCGGGTGATTCATAAGTGCGTTTGTTGCATCAATAGACGGATACTCAATCCATTGGATACAATTTTCCGGTGCTCCTGCTGCAACTGCTGCATCAAGTACAATCTTCGCCGCTGCCGCACTACACTGTTGTGCTGACGGGTGAAAACCGAATATAATCGGGTTTCTTGCCTTTATACAAGTAATTGCCTTAAACAAAGTTGTTGAAGTAGGATTCGTTACAGGAGTAACACCGCAGACAACGCCAACCGGCTCTGCAATAATCTCATAATCTTCAAGGTCGTTTTCAGCTATTACACCAACTGTCTTTTCATTTTTTATTGAATGATAAACATATTCTGTTGCAAACATGTTTTTTGTTATCTTGTCTTCATAAACACCTCTGCCTGTTTCTTCAACAGCCATTTTAGCAAGCTCCATGTGCTTGTCAAGACCTGCAAGAGTCATTGCCTTTACAATCTCATCAATTTGTTCCTGATTGTAGTTCATGAACTCTTCTAAAGCCTTCTGTGCTTTTTCCACATAACCGTTAATCATTTCATTTACATTTACTTCAGCCATATTTAGCCCTCCTGAATTCTTGGTCAGTAGTTTATATCAATGATTGATAAATTTTTATCGTTAAATATTTATCAATCTTGTGATACTATTATACATGATTGTTAAACTTTTGTCAATGCTTTTTTATCTTTTTTTTACTCTTTATTTATACTGTATAAAAAATATTCCCCATTGTCAATATTTTCTGTAACTTTAAAATGTAAAAAAGTCTTTACATAAAAAGGGATTGCAATGCAATCCCCACTGTTTATTGTGCCGTAAGTTCGTTTATTATATCTGATCTTCCTACAAGTACTACTATATCCTTATCTTTAAATATATATTCAGGTGACGGCGAAATATTAACTTCATGCTTATCTGTCTGACTTTTTATTGCAACAATGTTAATTCCGTAACGTTTTCTGATAGAAAGTGCATTTATACTTTTACCTACCCACACAGACGGAACTATAATGTCTGCTATACCGAATTCGTCCGAAAGATCAATCATATCTATAAGTCTGCCTGATACAAGACTTATTGCTGTTTTTATACCTGTCTCCTGCTCAGGAATTACAACATTGTCTGCACCAATCTTTTTTAATACTTTTTTGTGCTGGTTGTCCCTTGCACGGCATACAATCTGCTTTATATCAAATTCTTTAAGCAAAAGAGTCGTTAAAATACTGTCTGTTAAATCGTTACCTATTGCCACAATAACACAGTCACAATTTCTGATACCGATGTTTTTAAGTACATTTTCATCTTTAGCGTCACCGCATAAAGCAGTAGTTGCATAATCAGCCATAGCATTAACTCTGTCTATATTCTTATCAATGGCAAGTACTTCATACCCCATTTTAAACAGCTGCATAGTAACAGAAACACCAAATCTTCCAAGTCCAATTACTCCAAAAGTTCTCATTTTTTCATCTCCCTAACCTATTATAAATTTACCGTCCGGATAACGTACACACTTATCCTTGCCTGCCCGAGTCATAAACATGACGCTTATTGTCATAATACCGATTCTTCCAAAAAACATATATATAATTAATATAATCTTTGTAATTACAGACGCATCTTCCGATACTCCGACTGTAAGTCCTACCGTGCTGTATGCCGATGCTGTTTCATACATGGCATTTATAATCGACTGACCGTCAATTAAACTTATCACTGAACCGCCTAATACAACAAGTATCAGCCACATCATAAGAAGTGACATAGCATGAATAATCGTTCTGTGCCCTATTCGCCTTTTTGACAGTACAACATCATGTTTTGAGCCTAAGAATGACATAAGTGTTGCAAAAACAAGTACTATCGTTCCTATCTTTACACCGCCGGCAGTAGAACCTGAGGCTCCGCCTATCATCATAAGTATTATACCCCATAGTTTGGATATGTTAGTTAAATTGTTTTGTATTAAAGCATCATATCCTGCCGTTCTCGTGGTTGTAGACTGGAAAAATGATGATATTAACTTTCCTCCAAATGTCATATCTCCCATAGTTTCAGGATTATTATATTCAAATAAAAAGTATCCCGCAGTACCTATCACAAGACATATTGCCGTAGCTGTAAGTACAATTCTTGAATACATACTCATTAGTTTCCAATGCTTGTTCTTTAAAATATCTTCCCACACAATAAAGCCCAGACCACCTATTATGATTAAAAGAGCTATTGTTAAAAGAACAAGTGCATCATGGCGGTATGAGTACAAGCTAAGTCCATCACCTATAATATCAAATCCCGCATTACAAAATGCTGATATTGAATGGAATATACTAAACCAAAGACCTTTTAAAAAGCCGTATTTAGGTATAAATCTAAGAGCCAGTAAAACTGCACCTATTCCTTCTACAAATGCTGTTATTACAAGTACATGTTTAGCAAGTTTAACTACTCCTGCAATACTTTCCGTACCCATGGTTTGTGCTATCATTAATCTGTTTTTTAATCCTATTTGCTTATTCGATACAAAAAACATAAAGCACAAAATTGTCATAAAACCTAATCCGCCAAATTGTATCAAAGTTATTATCACAAACTGACCGAATATACTGAAATATCCGCCTGTATTAAGCAGAGTAAGACCTGTCACGCATGTTGCTGACGTTGCAGTAAAAAGCGTCGTCAAAAACGGTGTTACAACTCGTTCCTTTGATGAAATAGGCAGCATCAAAAGCAACGCTCCGATTAATATTATAGCGGCAAAACCTAATGCAATACGTCTTGCCGGATTTATTCTTTTAAATAAAAATATTCTTCTAAAAATATTTATCACCTCTTTACAGTCTTGTGTTCAGATGTGAACATAAAACTGTTTTTTCATTTAGCTATCTTTCTTCTCTTTTTTCTCTGGTCATAAGCAGCAGCACTGCCTCACGGGCATTTCTGCCGTTATATAAAATATTATACGCTTCTTCCACTATCGGCATTTCTACGTTATATTTTTTAGCCATTTCATAGGCAGCCTTTGCCGTATTTACACCTTCTACAACCATGTGTACACTGTCAAGTGTTTCCTGCAAAGTCTTTCCCTGACCTAAAAGTATACCTGCTCTGCGATTTCTTGAGTGCATACTTGTGCATGTAACTATTAAATCGCCTACACCGCTAAGTCCCATAAATGTCTTTTCATTTGCACCCATTGCTGTGCCTAATCTTGCTATTTCTGCAAGACCTCTTGTCATAAGTGCAGCCTTTGTATTATCGCCGTAACCTAAGCCGTCGCTTATACCTGCACATAATGCGATTACGTTCTTTAATGCTCCGCCAAGCTCAACTCCTGTTACATCTGTTGAAGTATATACCCTGAACATATCTCCCATAAATATATCCTGTATGTATTTTGCCGTTTCGATATTTTCAGACGCAACAACGTTTGTTGTTGGAAGTCCCCTTGAAACTTCCTCCGCATGTGACGGTCCGCTCATAACTGAAATATCACCCTGCGGTATTTCCTCTTTGTAAACCTCTGAAAGCCTTAAAAGACTTCCTTCTTCAAGTCCCTTTGAAATGTTTACTATCTTTTGTCCCGGCTTTATATGCGGCGAAAGCTGTTTTGCTGTGGTACGTGTTGCAGGTGACGGTGCGGCTGTTACTACAAGGTCTGCTCCATCTGTACATTCTGCCATATCATGTGTACAATAAATCATATCGGGAAATTTTACACCGGGCAAAAATTCTTTATTTTCCCTGTCAGCTTTCAGTCTATCTGTTTCCTCCTGTATCCATGACCACAAATAAACATCATGCCCCCTTGAGGAAAGCATTATTGCTATGGCTGTTCCCCAGCCTCCTGAACCAATTACTGCTATCTTCATATTATTTCTCCTTTTTACTGAAACTTAGCTTGTTTTCCGTTCCGCTTATAAGTCTTTTTATATTTGCATGGTGTCTTGCAATTAAAAGTCCCCCGATTATTACAACACACACAATCTCTGCTATATTAAAGCTTTTTGTTACCAACGCCTTTATTATTTCAACAACAATAAACGCCGCTCCGCCAAGAATTGAACCAAGTGATACATATTTTGTAACTGCCATTATCAAAATAGCACACACTGCAACAATAAGCCCCACTTTCCAGTCAAGCATCAGCACAACACCAAGACTTGTTGCAACACCTTTTCCGCCTTTAAATCCAAAGTACAAAGGAAAGTTATGACCGAGTACAACGCATACTCCGGCTATATAGTCCAGTGCTTCAAAATTAAATCCTAATTTGTCACGCACAAATCTTGCTATAAGTATTGCAATAATGCCCTTTAAAACATCGAGTAAAAGCGTTATAACACCCATTTTTTTGCCGTATGTACGGAGCATATTTGTTGCTCCCGCATTACCCGAGCCGCTTTGTCTTATGTCCTTTCCGCCAATAATTCTCGACAGGATAATCGAAAAATTAATCGAACCTATAAGATATGATACAATCGCCAAAACAACAATCATTAACACTATATTACCCTCCGTTACATCTTCTTTTCGTTCTTTTCTCTTATAATAAATTTAATCGGTGTACCGTTAAAACCAAATGCCTCACGCACCTGATTTTCTATAAATCTCAAATACGAGTAGTGGAATAGTTCCCTTGAATTTGCAAAAAGTATAAATGTAGGAGGTGCTGTTGCCGCCTGTGTACCGTAATATACTTTAAGGCGTCTGCCCTTGTCTGACGGCGGCTGTTGTTTTGCCATTGCCTCGTTTAGAACGTCATTTAGCATACCTGTTGTAATTCTTCTCTTATGCTGCTCATTAACTGCCTTAATCATATTAAGGAGCTTATCAACTCTCTGACCGGTTTTCGCACTTATAAACACAATTTCGGCATAAGACATAAACGCAAATTCTTCCCTTACTCTCATGGTAAAGTTTTTCATTGTTTTATCGTCTTTATCTACAATATCCCATTTATTTATTGCAAATATACATGCCTTTCCCTGTTCATGTGCATAGCCTGCAACCTTTGTATCCTGTTCCGTTATACCCTCAGACGCATCAATCATAATAACGCAAACATCACTTCTGTCAACTGCCGCTAAAGAACGTACAACGCTGTAACGCTCTACATTTTCATCTATTTTACCACGTTTTCTCATTCCGGCTGTATCTATAAACAAATACTTATCACCGTTTTTCTCGTAATGTGAATCAATAGCATCTCTCGTTGTACCTGCAATATTACTTACAATAACTCTGTCCTCACCTAAAATTTTATTTATAAGTGATGACTTTCCTGCATTCGGCTTACCTATTACAGCCACCTTAATTTCGTCCTCGTCCTCTGAAGTATCAGCATCTTCAGGGAACTTCTTTGTAACTTCATCAAGTAAATCACCGACACCTAAGCCATGTGTTGAAGATATAGCAATCGGGTCACCCAGTCCCAAGTTATAAAACTCATAAAATTCAAACGGCGGATCACCTGTATTATCCACCTTGTTAACTGCCAATACTATCTGCTTTTTAGCTTTTAAAAGCATTTGTGCAACGTCCTGGTCGTTTGCCGTAACACCGTCTTTAACATTTGTCATTAAAACTACAACGTCTGCCATTTCTATGGCAAGCTGCGCCTGACGACGCATCTGCACAAGTATTTCGTCCTTTGACGCCGGCTCTATACCTCCTGTGTCCACTAACGTAAAGTGCTTGTCAAGCCATGAGGCATCGGCGTAAATTCTGTCACGTGTAACGCCGGGAGTATCCTCAACTATGCTTATTCTCTTTCCCGTTATCTTATTAAATAAAGTGGATTTACCGACATTCGGTCTTCCCACTATCGCAACTAAAGGTTTCATACACTGCCTCCTTTAAAATCCAAGTTCCTCATCTAAAATCTTTTCTATAAATTCGTATCCGTCATTAATTATCGGTGTAATTTTAACTGATAGTTCTTTTTCAACATCTTCTACCGTTGTATCATCAAGGAAAATATTGTCATCATCACGGAGCATACTATGTGGTATCATAAGTTCATCTGTTGTGATTTTGCCTTTAAGCTGCTCTATAATGTCACAGCCGCATACAAGCCCTGATACATTCACACCGCCGCCGAAAAAGTTATTTTTTATAGCATACACATCTATTTTAACACCGCCGCATTTGTCTTCTATTCTTTCGGAGAGCGTCTTTATAAAATCGTATGATATTTCACCTGTGGCTATTGAAATATGCCTTGACCTATTCTTATCTTCCACAAGTTTTAAACCACTGTCAAACTCCTCCTGCATACTTGCAATAAGTCCCACACCGTTTTCAATTTGCGGAAAACCCTCGTATTCTTCCGCCAAAGGCATCTCCATTTTAGCATTTATATAAAATTCATCTGCCAGATATACAAGTCTTGAACCGTATTTTTTAAGAAAATCCTTTTGTATTTTTTCAACAAATTCAATAGTTTCTCTGCTTGTTTTGGCTGTAAACGGCTCAATTTTGCAAAGTCCCTCACGATACCTTGTAAGCCCGACAGGCACTACTGAAATACTGTTTACATAGGGAAAAAGATTTCCTAAATCAGTAAGTGAACGTTTTAAATGCTCACCGTCGTTAATCCCAGGACACAGCACTATCTGACAGTTCATATATATATCGTTTTCTGCAAATTTCTTCATTATGCCATAACACTTACCTGCAAAGCGGTTATTTAGCATCATTTCACGAAGTTTTGGCTCTGTTGCATGTACACTTATATTTATCGGTGAAACACGCATTTTTATAAGCCTGTCAATTTCTTCATCGGACATATTAGTAAGAGTTACGTAATTCCCCTGTAAAAATGACAAACGTGTATCATCATCTTTAAAATATACCGTTTCACGCATACCCTTTGGAAGCAGGTCTATAAAACAGAAAATACACTTATTTCGACAGCTCTGTGCCTCATCAATAAGTCCTTCTTCAAATTCTATACCTAAATCCTCATAGTCATTTTCAACGGTAATCATTTCAGTTGTGCCGTCCTTTTTCAGCACCTCCAAAGTCACCTCATACTCTGCCGTTAAATAACGGTATTCAAGAATGTCGTGGAAATCATGACCGTTTACTGTTATCAGTTTATCACCAGGCTCTATTCCTGCCTCAAATGCGATTGAGTCCGGCTCTACATATTTTATTGTTGTATCGGCTTTTCTCATAATTTTCTCCTGTCCGAATTATTATCCATTTTGTATTATCCCACATTATATCAAAATAATCAAGTCTTTTAATAAAAAAATAAAGACAGCTTTCGCTGTCTTTTATATTCCAGACAAAATATAGTATTGGTTTAACAGAACTTAACCCTTTATAAAGGAAAAAATCCGTTTTTCAAAACCTAATTCATCTATACTTTTCTGCTATCACAACTCCGGCGATTATCAACGCACCACCCAAATACTGTGCAAAGTCCATACTTTCATTTAAAAATACCATACCAAGTATAAGTGTCGTTATAGGCTCAACAGCCGAAATAATTCCGGCAGTAGAAGCTCCTTCATACCGTACTCCCGCCTGAAAAAGCGGCACTGCACCAAGGGATACAACAATCGAAATAGTAGCCGCACACACCCACGCTGACGGACTAATACCTGCAAGCGTTATACTATCTGTAAGTCCGCCGAATATCAGCGTACCACCGCTCATTATAGTAAGCAGATAAAATGTAAGTACTGCATAGTCCATTTTATCAAGACCGGAGCGGTCAAGATATATTACATAAAAACTATATAATATACCTGACAGGATTGCAAGAATTACTCCAACGGTATCTGCTCTGTTTGTTAAATCCACAAACAAAAATATACCCGTTGTCACAAGCATAACTGATATAAGCTTTGCACCGCTCATTTTTTCCCTGTAAATTAAAGCTGACACTATCACTATAACAAGAGGATATATAAAATGCAGCGTTGTGGCAAGCCCTGTTGATATATAGTTATAGGAGGAATACAGCGAAAGCATCGCAAATGTTCCTCCTACCACACCCAAAACAGTTATTTTCATAAACTGTTTCTTTGTAAGATGTAGTGGTTTTCTACGAAACAAAATATAAATAAATAAGAGCGGAAGTGTAAGCGACGTCCTCAAAAAAGTAAGCGTCATCTCATTAATTCCGCCCTTATATGCTATTTTAGCTAAAATAGGTGCTCCTCCGTAAATAAGTGCTGATAAAATAAGACATATCTTGCCCTTGGTCACCTAAAATCCCTCCGCTTAAAAGATGTCAGAGTGTTTCCAGCTCCTCCACCCATAGTCTGTACGATGCGTCTGACGGCATACGCCAGTCACCTCTCGGAGAAAGAGCCACACTTCCCACCTTTGGTCCGTCAGGAAGACAGGAACGTTTAAACTGCTGCGTGAAAAATCGTCTGCAAAAAACCTTCAGCCATTCAAGAATTACTTTTCTGTCATACTCACCCTCAAAAGCTTTTACCGCAAGCCTTAAAATCCTTGACGGTCTTGAACCAAATCTCATTAAATGGTACAAGAAGAAATCATGAAGCTCATAAGGACCTACTATATGTTCTGTTTTCTGCGAAATTTTACCGTCCTTAGGCGGAAGAAGTTCAGGACTTACAGGGGTATCTAAAATATCCTTTAGTGTTCTTTTAAGCACCTCATTATCTGTACGGTTTGCCTCATAGTCCACAAGATAACGTATAAGCGTCTTAGGTACTCCTGCATTAACACCGTACATAGACATGTGGTCACCGTTATACGTTGCCCAGCCAAGTGCCAACTCTGACATATCTCCTGTACCTATAACAAGGCCGCCGTTTTTATTAGCAATATCCATTAATATCTGTGTTCTTTCTCTCGCCTGTGAGTTTTCGTATGTCACATCGTACACATCAGGATTTTGTCCAATATCTTTAAAATGCTGATTTACCGCATCTTTAATATTTACTTCAATTAATGTTACACCAAGTGAATTGGCAAAATTAACTGCATTATTATAGGTTCTGTCAGTTGTACCAAAGCACGGCATAGTAACAGCCGTAATATTTTTTCTGTCTATGTTAAGACTGTCAAAGGCACGTACCAAAACAAGCAAAGCAAGTGTAGAATCAAGCCCTCCGCTTACTCCTACAACAGCATTTTTCGCTCCCGTATGGTCAAGACGTTTTTTAAGTCCCATTGACTGAATGGAAAGTATTTCTTCACTGCGTTTTTCACGTTTTTCTTCATTTCCCGGTACAAAAGGAAGTTTATCTATATATCGTGTAAGCTCTGTTTCGCCTAATTCCATTTCAAGACCTACCGTAACATATTCCTCTGTCCCTGAAATATTGTAAGTGTTACTCTTTTTCCTCTCACCTGCAAGTCTTTCCAAATCAAGCTCACTATATACACATTCATTAGTAAATCTTTTACTTCTTGCAAGAATTGTTCCGTTTTCAGCAATAATATTGTCACCTGCAAACACAAGGTCTGTTGTTGATTCTCCGTAACCTGCATCGGCATATATATAACCGCAGTATAATTTTGCCGACTGACTTTTAACTAAAAGTTCTCTGTACTCGTCCTTTGCAATTATTTCATTACTGGCAGATAAATTTGCAATCACCGTAGCACCTGCACAGGCATGACGTACTGACGGCGGATTTTGTGTCCACAAATCCTCACATATTTCAACTGCAAGTACAAATTCACCCAAAGATTCTGACTTAAACAAAATATCTGTTCCAAAGGGTACCATTTCACCGTTTATATCTATATACTCAGCTTTTTTATGTCCCTTTTCAAAGTGACGCATTTCATAAAATTCAGAATAATTAGGTATATTTTCTTTTGGCACAAGTCCTTTTATGTGTCCCTTGTTTATAACAGCTCCGCAATTATACAATTTCTGATTCACTATATACGGCAGTCCCACTACCGCCACAATATCAAGTTCTTTAGTGTCCCTCACTATTTTTAACAGACTCTCTTTAGCCTTGTCAGTAAGCAGTTTTTGCATAAACAAATCACCGCATGTATATCCTGTTATACAAAATTCAGGAAATACTATAAGCTTAATATTATTTTTAGAAGCCTCTTTTATTGCATTTATTATATTATCAGTATTATAAACAGTATCTGCAACCTTTATATCAACCGTTGCAGCAGCACATCTTATATATCCGTCCTTCATAAAATTACTTTCCTTTCTTTATCCGATCCCAATAATTCTTTGCCGCCTGTTCATTTTTATTGTCACCATAAGTATAATACTTTACATCTTTTATATTATCCGGCAAATACTGCTGCGATATATAATGATTTTCATAATCATGTGGGAATTTATATTCCGTGCCGTGACCGAGATTTTTAGCTCCGCTGTAATGTGCATCTTTTATGTGCATCGGCACATCGCCTGTGTCACGTCTTTCAATGTCTGACATAGCCATTGATATTGCCTGTGTAACAGAATTAGATTTAGGAGATGTGGCAAGAAGTATTGTCGCCTCTGCTAAAGGGAGCTGTGCTTCCGGCATACCGATTTGAAGTGCACTGTCAACACATGATTTTACAATAGTTATTGCCATAGGGTATGCAAGACCTATATCTTCAGCAGCTATAACAAGCAGTCTTCTGCATACGCTTTGCATATCACCGGCAGATAAAAGCCTTGCAAGATAATGAACTGCTCCGTCCGGGTCAGAACCTCGTATTGATTTTTGAAAAGCACTTAACACATCATAGTGACTGTCACCGTCTTTGTCATAACGTATAACCTTTTTCTGTACAGCCTGCTCGGCTGTATCAAGAGTCACATTTATTATGCCGTTACCGTCAGCACTTGTGGTAAGAAGTGATATTTCAAGGGAGTTTAGTGCCTTTCTGACATCACCGCCGGCACTTGTGGCTATGTGTTCTAAAACTCCATCTTCAAGCTCTATTTCAAAACCCTTATATTCTTCCTTTTCTAATATATTAAGCCCCCTCAAAAGAGCCTGTTTTATGTCTTCCGCTTCCACTTGTTTAAATTCAAATACCGTACTTCTTGACAAAACAGCATTATAAATATAAAAATACGGATTTTCCGTTGTACTCGCAATCAGTGTTATTTTACCGTTTTCCATAAATTCAAGAAGTGACTGCTGTTGTTTTTTATTAAAGTTCTGTATTTCGTCCAAGTACAGAAGAACTCCATTCATTGCAAGAAAACTATCAAGTGTAGATACGATATTTTTTATATCAGAAACAGATGCGGTAGTTGCATTTAATTTATGAAGTGTTTTTCCGGTTTTCTCTGCTATGATATTTGCAATAGTGGTTTTTCCTACGCCGCTTGGCCCGTAAAAAATCATATTGGGGACTTCATTACTTTCAATTATTCGACGCAGTATTTTTCCTTCTCCTATAAGGTGCTTCTGCCCCACTACCTCGTCAACGCCTTTTGGACGTATTCTGTCAGCCAGCGGTGTTTTCATTTTCTACCTCTCTTTTTAACTGTTCTATTTCTTCCTCTGAAACAGTTGTAAGTGCACTGCGTCTGCAATCCTTTATCTTTTCCAAATAATCTTTAGCCTTATCTTTTTTACCAAGTTTTAACGCTATCTGTGCACCATGATAATATGCCTCTAAAAAAGTCGGTGCAGACTGTACCAATGCGTCTGATATTTTTTCAGCATCTTCATATCTTCCGCCTTTATAATAACAAAGTGAAAGATTATCCTTTATATCTTTATCATCACTGTTATATTCATAAGCTTCTTCACAAAAGGCTGTAACTTCATCAACAGGGTCATTTCTTAACAACTTAAAGTAACCAAGCATACCGTAAAGCTGTGTTGTTCTAAATCCTTCATCCATCATTGACTGTGCATCTTCAATAGCTTCATCAAGTCGTCCCTGCTTATAGTACACCATACATCTTTGCTGTTTTGCCGGATATTTCTTTGCCATAGGCAAACTTTTTACTCTAATAATAGGGTCAAGTACCTTTTCTGCTTCATCAGCTTCTCCCAATCTCAAAAGCAAATATGCGTAGTTTATTTTAAATGTAATTTTAGTTCTTCCGGTATCGTATGCCTTTTTATACCAAATCCTTGCTGTCTTTTCATCTCCGATTTGGAATGCCTTATTTCCCATCATTGTGTAATATGAAGGTATAATACGATAAATTCCATAACCGGCAATCAAAGCTATTGCTGCTATACCTAAAAGAACATTAAACTTAAATGCCACCACCACTATGATTATTGCAATCAATATTAAAACAAAAGTCATAAAAATTCCTCCGCAAATAATTAAATACAAATAAGGAGGCTGTTTACAGCCTCCCTGTTAAATCAGAATTCAGCAGTTCCGACCGTTCTCGGGAACGGAAGAACATCTCTGATATTTGATACACCTGTTATATACATAACAGCTCTTTCAAAGCCAAGGCCAAATCCCGCATGCTTATTTGTACCGTACTTTCTAAGGTCAAGATAGAAATCGTAGTCCTCTTCATTAAGACCAAGTTCCTTCATTCTTTCCACAAGTACGTCATAATTTTCTTCTCTCTGACTGCCGCCGATAATTTCACCGACTCCCGGAACAAGTAAATCCATTGCTGCAACAGTCTTTTTGTCATCATTGAGCTTCATATAAAAGGCTTTAATTTCCTTCGGATAATCAGTTACGAAAAGCGGACGCTTAAATACCTGCTCTGTAAGGTATCTTTCATGTTCAGTTTGAAGGTCACATCCCCAAGAAACAGGATAATCAAACTTAACCTTTCCTGCCTTTGAATCCTCCTCCAAAATCTTAACTGCTTCTGTATAAGTAACCTGTGCAAAATCACTGTTTACTACATGATGAAGTCTTTCAAGAAGTCCTTTGTCTATAAACTGGTTGAAAAATTCCATTTCTTCCGGTGCATTTTCAAGGCAGTAATTTATAATATACTTTAGCATATCCTCTGCCAATTCCATATCATCCTGTAAATCTGCAAATGCAATTTCAGGCTCAATCATCCAAAATTCTGCTGCATGACGTGTTGTATTTGAATTTTCCGCACGGAATGTAGGTCCAAATGTATACACATTTCTAAACGCCATACAATATGTTGCGACATTAAGCTGACCGCTTACTGTAAGATTTGCATGTTTACCAAAGAAATCCTTTGAATAATCAACATTTCCTTTGTTGTCTTTAGGTAGATTTTCCATATCCATAGTGGTAACCTGGAACATCTCACCGGCACCCTCACAGTCACTTGCTGTTATAATCGGTGTGTGCACATATACAAAGTTTCTCTCCTGGAAAAACTGGTGAATTGCATAAGCAATCATAGAACGTACTCTAAACACTGCTGAGAATGTATTTGTTCTCGGTCTTAGATGTGCAATAGTACGCAAGTATTCAAAACTGTGACGCTTTTTCTGAAGCGGATAATCAGGTGTTGATTCACCGTCTACAAAAACTTCATCAGCTTTTAATTCAAATGGCTGTTTTGCACCGGGTGTAAGCTCAAGTGTACCGGTTGCAGTAACGGCAGAACCTATATTAAGCTTTGAAAGCTGCTGGAAATTCTCAAGCTTTTCAGCCTCTATTACTATCTGAAGGTTTTTAAAAAAACTACCGTCATTTAGTTCTATAAAACCAAACATTTTTGATATTCTTATATTTCTTATCCACCCTGATACCGTGATTTTGTTCCCACCAAACTTCTTTGTTTCACGATACAGCTGTTTTATAGTTGTTTTCATTGACATTTTGTCCTTTCAATTATTATAGTAAGTTTATTCCGTTTTCTTTACATACCTTTCTCATTTCATCAGGCCATACAGATGACTGTACTTCACCGATATGTGCTTTACCAAGCATGTACATACAAAGTCTTGACTGACCTATACCTCCGCCGATTGTATAAGGAAGTTCCTTATTTAATAGTTTCTTATGGAAATCAAGTTCAAGTCTATCCTCACAACCTGCAATTTTTATTTGAGAAAGCAAAGAATCCTCATCTACTCTTATACCCATACTTGATAGTTCATACGCCATGTCAAGAAGCGGATAATAAACAAGTATATCACCGTTAAGTTCCCAATCATCATAGTCCGGAGCTCTGCCATCATGTCTTTGACCTGACTTTAACTCTTTTCCTATCTGCATCAAAAATACTGCCTTCTTTTCACGAAGAAGCTTATTTTCTCTTTCCTTAGGAGTAAGATCAGGATACATATCTTCAAGTTCCTGTGTTGTTATAAATGTAATCTCTTCAGGGAAATTATTTTCAAGGCAAGAAAACTTTTGACAAACTCTGCTTTGAGTTGATTTCATTGCACTGTATATACGATTTACAAAGCTCTTTAAAGTGTCAATATTTCTGTCTTTCTTTTCAATAACAGCCTCCCAGTCCCACTGGTCAACGTACATTGAATGAAGATTATCTACTTCTTCATCACGTCTTATGGCATTCATATCTGTATAAAGACCTTCTCCCGGCTCAAAACCATATCTGCCCAGAGTCATTCTCTTCCATTTTGCAAGTGAGTGTACAATTTCTAAAACTGCACCTCCGATACATGGTGCATCAAAACTTACAGGTCTTTCAACACCGTTTAGATTATCGTTAAGTCCAGTTTCCGGACGTACGAAAAGCGGTGCAGATATTCTTTGTAGATTTAAAGCCGAAATAATCTCATGCTGAAAAGTATCCTTTATAAATTTAATCGCCAATTCGGTTTCACGTCCGCCAAGTTCTGACTTATAGTTTTCAGGGATTGTAAGTGGCATATTTCATTCTCCTTTATCTATTATTTCAATACTGTCAAGCGTCTGTTTAAAATTACGACGTATGGCATCCAGATATTCCTTGCGTAGGCTGTCACGTTCAGCTATTTCCTCATCGGTTAAACCAATCGTTCTTGCTTTTTTCGCAAGCTCATTTATTCTCTCTATTTTCTTTCGTTCCAAAAGATTACCTCCTCAAGAAAATATCACTATTCCTATTGTACCCTATTTTTAGAAAAATTTCAAGGACAATCTGCAAAATAAATGGAATAATCATAATATATATTACAAAACATCGAAAGGAGGCTTTTAAAATGGGTGAATGTTGTGAAAGAAATTACTGCGGATGCAACAGTAACAGCGGCTGTAACTTTGACCTTGATATGATCCTTTGGGTTCTTATTATCATTGTTATCGTAACTTGCATGTGCAATAACTAATCAATTCTTCATTGCGGGTGCTTCTTTCTATGGCACCCGCTTTGACATGTATTATTTTGTACAAGCATATTTTTTTATACAATTTTTTTGTTTTTATAGGTATAAATTTCCGACAAATTACATTTTATGGTAATTTTTTCAAAAAACTCTTGATTTAATGATTTTTATATGCTATAATACTTTTTGAAAAAGGTAAATATTTACATTTATGTATTTATTTTACATATATGGACAATTTATATTTTGTTATAGTTATACGATAGGAGGATTTATTATATGAACAAGACAATTTCTGTTCTTGTAGCAGATGACAACACTGAGCTTAACAACGAAATGACCGATTTTATCAAAACACAGCCCGATATGACAGCATATCAAGCTTTTGACGGCGAAGAAGCATTTAAAATGATTTTGGAAACAAATCCTGATGTTGTTATTTTAGATCTTGTAATGCCGAAGCTTGACGGAAAAGGGTTAATTAACAAACTGAATAATACAAAACTCGATAAAAAGCCTCGAATTATTTTGTATTCCATATCGTCTTTGGCAATTAACATGGTTTTATCATCAGGATATGCAGATTTTTGTTTGTTAAAACCACAAAATAACGAACGTATATGCGAAGCTATAAGAGAAGTTGTATCAGCTCCTGCTTTACAGACAAACCAATCTGTTCCTGTTCACAACCACATAGAAGAAAAAGAAACCGAGGACCTTGAAATGGCAGTTACAAATGTTATTCACGACCTTGGTGTACCTGCACATATAAAAGGCTACCAATATATACGAACAGCAATAATGATGGTAGTTGAAAACATGGACTTACTTAACTATATTACAAAAAATCTTTATCCCGATATTGCTAAATTATATAATACAACATCAAGCAGAGTTGAAAGAGCGATACGTCACTCTATCGAAGTCGCATGGAACAGAGGTAAACCTGAACTTACCAATGAGATATTCGGATATACCGTACATAACGGCAAAGGCAAACCTACCAATTCAGAATTTATTGCTATGGTAGCCGATAGAATAAGACTGACAATGAAAAAATAATATTCAAACAAAAAAATTCCCGAGTTTATTTGTAACTCGGGAGTTTTTAGGTTCTTAAACTGCATCATACAATCTTAAAACAGTAGCAATAGATTGCTCATTTGTGTAATTATTTTCAGGTGCAAACATTCCTCCACCAAATCCGAACATAATATTACTTAAATTCATTTGATATACCGCATCTTTAGCCCATTCTGCTATACTTGCATCATCACTGAACACTCTGTCAGGACTTATCTCTTTATCCTTATATCCTAAATATTTGGCAGTTCTGTAAAGCATTGCAGCCGCCTCTTGACGAGTTATACTTCCGTCAGGTCTGAATGTTCCGTCATCATAGCCGTTGATAATTTTCGCACCGCAAAGCTTTAAAACGTTTGTGTTATCTGTATCGCTAAAATGACCTTCACCTTCTGGAGGAAGCATATCCTTCAATTCCAGCATACTTGCAAGAATATCGCAGAAAGTTTCTCGTTTCATATCATATTTATAGGACAATTTATTTAAAAATTCATATGGAACAATATCTATTATATATGCTCTCTCAACTTCACTTTCTGCCCACTTTGAAGGAACAGAGTTATTAAAACTTATTTCAGGGAGTGGCATACGGTGGTTGTAGCTTTCCCAGTTCTGCCCATCAGCTGATTTAAACCTGTTTCCTTCCGCATTCTCAATGTAATAATATCCATCGTAATAAAGTGCAAGCTTTGTTATAATTTCAGGCACATATTTATCCACAATATTATAATTCTTATCAAGATAATATATTGTTTTTACTCTGTCCCACTGTGCCGTGTAGTAATAAGGACTTCCGTCCCACGCCAGCCAACGCATCATATACCCGTCATCAGTTTCCACAAGTTCATAACAATTATAGTTGCCTCTGATAATATCCTTCACGCTTTGCGGTAACTTATCCTTTACCTCTTCGGCAAGTACGCCCGTTGTAATCGGTCCCTCCTGTGCCCTCGGTTCACTTAAAAAGTCCTCGTAATACTTGTCAATACTGCTTTTTTCAGATACTTTAAATCGGTTTTTTATTCCGCCCACATAGTTAATTGGGAGTACAACGTTTACTGTAAATTCCTTTTCACTGTTTGCAGGTATTTTTACGCTTGCAAGTACATTTCTTTCCGCTGCACTTGTTTCACCCTTTAAAAGTCCGCTGTGCTTCCCGTTCTCATCTTCAACATATACAGCAATATTTGAAATTGTTTCTGCCTCATACTCAAAATATCTATCTCTGTTTGTCACATTTGATACTTTTAAATTATAGCTTTCCGTAACACAGTAATTACCCATACTGCATCCATATCCCTGATTACTGCGATTTACTGATAAATCGTAATTAGGCATATAGTCTTCCGCATTAAACCAAGTCGCCGTACCTTGATAAGAAGTTGTATCACTATGGAACGGGTCAAAAGTCCATATATTGTTCTTAAGACTGTCTTTTACTTTTGAACCGTAATAATCAAGCTTTGTATCATCCTTATAATACATCGTGAGCAGGTCATTTTCAACAGCAATATCCTTTGACCATATATCATCCTGAGGATTTAGATGTGAACACCATGCGTCCGTCACATATCCGTCCGGTTTATACTGGTTAAATACTTTATTTTCAAAATAGTCACCATCTTTAACCGTATTATCAATCTTGTATTCAAGCTCTACATTTACATTAGGCAATGAATCTGCTATACCCTTCTGCGTACGTGTGTACGCATATTCACCAAAGTCCGCTTCCGGATTAAAACTACTTCTGTCACCAACTTCTTCTCCGCTTCTAAATGCCGCAACATTAAAATTCATCATGCCCTCTGTCAATTCAACCTCACCCATTATCTGAACAGGTTTATTAGGACATACAACTCTGTAATCATCCATGTAATCACTTAGCCACACCGTTTCGCCTTTTTTAAGATTTATAGTTACCGGCTCATAGTCCTGTGCCTCATATAACCAAGAACCGTTGCGTTCTGCCAAGTCTACACCTAAAAATGACGCAAAACCGTTAAGACATCCTACCTTGTGCATTTCCTTTGCCCATGTACCGTCACCAAAAATAAAGGCACTATCCGTTGGTGTTTCAAAAAAAGCTTTATTTATTGTTATTTCGCTGTCCTCCACAGCAGTAATTTCTATATCTACCTCTATATTCTGTCCCACACCGTAACCACCGTCTGTATCAGTGGTATTTATATGGCATATAAGAAAATCATATAAATCCGGCTCAAGATTTTCATTATTCATTATGTATGTAGAAGGATTTTCACTGTCATTCATTAAATCACAGTTTCTTATCCCCTCCGGATTATTGCAGAATATCCACTTGCCTCCGCCCTCCGGTGTAAAAGTCAAATCCCCTGCACTTGCAGTAATTGTCATTGCACACATTACAGCGGCAACCATAATTATTTTCTTCACACACTTATCCTCCTTTATATTTACATTATATATATTTAGACTGATTTTATGTCCATAAAGTTCCAAAGTGATAGTTTCATTACTCTACATAAAAACATCTCCCACCGGTATAACTACCAATGGGAGATTAATTTTAATGATATGTAAAATTAGTTATTACCGCTAAGCTCTTTATCAATGGCCTCAGCAGCAGCTTTACCTGCACCCATTGCAAGAATAACAGTTGCTGCACCAGTAACAACGTCACCGCCTGCATATACGTGATCCTTTGTTGTCTTACCTGTTTCCTCGTCAGCTATTATACAGCCTCTCTTATTTGTTTCAAGACCTCTTGTAGTCTGTCTGATAAGAGGGTTAGGTGTTTGACCGATAGCTACAACTACTGTATCTATATCAAGCACTTCTTCACTGCCTTCAATAGGAACAGGACGTCTTCTTCCGCTTTCGTCAGGTTCACCAAGTTCCATCTTGATAACTTCCATACCTGTTACCCAGCCATCTTCATTACCAAGAATCTTTGTTGGGTTCTGTAAAAGTTTGAATACAATACCCTCTTCTTCAGCGTGGAATACTTCTTCAGCTCTTGCAGGAAGTTCTTCCTTACCACGTCTGTAAACTATGTATACATTTTCAGCACCAAGACGTTTTGCAGATCTTGCAGCGTCCATTGCAACGTTACCGCCGCCAAGTACAGCAACATTTTTACCTACATATACAGGTGTATCATATTCAGGGAATTTGTAACCCTTCATAAGGTTAATTCTTGTTAAGAATTCGTTTGCACTGTAAACACCGTTAAGGCTTTCACCCTCAATACCCATGAAATGAGGAAGACCTGCACCTGAACCGATATATACAGCATCAAAGCCCATATCGTCAATAAGTTCATCAACTGTAAGTGTCTTACCGATAATTACATTTGTTTCGATGTCAACACCCATATCCTTTAAGTTTGAGATTTCCTTTTGAACAATATCCTTAGGAAGTCTGAATTCAGGAATACCGTACATCAAAACACCGCCGGCTGTATGGAAAGCTTCGTAAACAGTTACAGCATAACCTCTCTTTGCAAGGTCTCCTGCAACAGTAAGTCCTGACGGACCTGAACCTACAACAGCAACCTTTTTACCGTTTTGCTCAGGCTTTTCAATCTTCTCTTCTACATTTGCCATGTGCCAGTCGGCAACAAATCTTTCAAGACGACCAATACCTACGCTTTCGCCTTTGATACCTCTTACACACTTTGACTCACACTGTTTTTCCTGTGGACATACTCTTCCGCATACAGCAGGAAGTGCATTAGTTTCTTTAATCTTTTGGTAAGCCTTTTCAAACTCACCCTCTGCGATAAATGCGATAAATTCAGGTATCTTTACACTTACAGGACAACCCTGCATACAAGGCTTATGCTTACAGTTAAGACATCTTTTAGCCTCATCTATTGCCATTTCCTCTGTATAACCTGTTGTTACCTCAAGGAAATTCTTATTTCTTACATTAGGACATTGCTCCGGCATCGGATTTTTGTCCAATCTCATGTTAGGCATACTAAAAATCCTCCCTTAATCAATCTTCACAGTGATTGGTTCTGCCAATTCTGCAGTGACCTTCTTCACATGATTTTGCTTCATAGTCCTTAAACATTCTGCCACGTTTCATAGCACTGTCCCAATCAACCTTGTGACCGTCAAAGTCTGGACCGTCAACGCAGGCAAACTTTGTTTCTCCGCCTACGATTATACGACATCCACCGCACATTCCTGTACCGTCAATCATAACAGGATTCATTGAAACAGTTGTAGGTATATTATACTTTTCTGTTACCTTACATACAAATTTCATCATAACAAGCGGTCCGATTGCAATTACTTCATCAAACTTTTCGCCGTTATCAATTTCCTTTTGAAGCATATCTGTTACAAATCCCTGATTACCGTTTGAACCGTCATCAGTAGCAACAATAAGCTTATTTGAAACCTTTTTAAGTTCGTCTTCAAGAATAATAAGGTCTTTATTTCTAAAACCTGTTATTACAGTTACATCAGCACCAAGGCTGTGAAGTTTTTTAGCCTGCGGATAAGCAATAGCTGTACCAAGACCACCGCCTATAACTGCAACCTTTTTAATACCCTCAAGTGGAGTCGGCTGACCCAAAGGACCTGCAAAGTCTAAAAGCTCTTCTCCCTCTTCAAGTTGTGAAAGATCCTTAGTAGTCTTTCCTACAATCTGAACGATAATTGTAACTGTTCCCTTTTCTCTGTCAAAATCCGCAATTGTAAAAGGTACTCTTTCACCGTATTCATCAATTCTTAAAATAATGAACTGACCCGGTTCTGCCTTTTTCGCAACAAGCGGAGCTTCAATTTCCATTAAAAAGATTTGTGGATTAAGCACATTCTTTTTAACAATTTTGTAAGCCATTATATCACCTCTTAAATTTTATTCATAATCATTAAGTAATTCACGCTAATTGTTATAATAACATAATTTTAGATTTTTTTCAATATTTTTACGAAACTTTTTCGATAAAATTACTCATATCCTCTGCCAAATCATCACTAAAAATCATTTTTTTATTTGTAACAGGATGTACAAATTCAATGTAGCAAGAATGAAGCATCTGCCTTTTTACCAGTTCCTTATCTTCAACTCCATAAAGCCAGTCACCTGCCAGTGGGTGACCTATATATGCCATGTGAACACGTATTTGATGTGTGCGTCCCGTTTCAAGTTCCATTTCAAGCAATGTGTAATTACCATATCTTTTTACAACACGATAATGAGTTACTGCTCTTTGTCCGTCAGCGGAAACAACTCTGTTAATCACCGAACCGTCTGCACGCTTTATCGGTGCATCAACTGTTCCGTCATTTTCTATATCACCGCATACTATACACTTATACTTTCTTCTAAGTGTCTTATTCTGTATCTGCTCACTCATTCTTGCATGTACATAGGCATTCTTTGCTACCGCCATAAGCCCCGAAGTGTCTTTATCAAGTCTGTTTACCGCCCTGAACGTCCTCTCTTCTCCCCTTTTTCTGTAATGGTACATAACACCGTTTGCCAGTGAATTTTCATAATTCCCCATTGACGGGTGAGTCGGTATATGAGGCGGCTTATTAACAATTAAAATATCCTCGTCTTCATATACTATTTTAAAAGGTACGTCCTTTGCGATTATATTTTCAGAACCTGTATCACGCAGTGTTATTTTAAGTATATCTCCGCTTTTTACTGTGTCAACTACTCTTCTATGTTCACCGTTTAAATATATTCCTTCGTCATACTTTTTAAGTTCTTTTATAAGACAGGTGGACATTTTATAATGCTGTTTTAGTACGGTTTTTATATCAACACCGTTAAAATCATCTGCTACTTTATATTCAAATACTCTGTCCATCAGTTGTTAAATCCATTCAAAAGTCTTGTTGCGTATGACGGGTCTACCATTTCCCAGCCAAAACTATACGGCTTTACACCTGATTGTTTTAGCTGTAAATCAATGGTGTCGTAAGTTTCCTTCGGTACCTGTGAAGTATATGTTTGATTTTCGATTGTATCGTAAATCATAAATTCAAGCACATTATTTTCTATTTTTCCAAAACGACATGTTCTTCTCTCAGCCTTTTCTATATCCTGCGACAAAATCATAAGCTTTAAAACTTCAATGGTCTTGTCATTCATTCCGTTATCAAAAATCAGTATTTTTTCAAGCAGTTCGTTATAATCAGCAACAAAACGCAAGTTATAACCCTCAAGTTTTTCAAGTTCACCTGATTCCTTTGATGACTTTTGTACATTGTCAAAAAGCTGATGTTTTAAAACTTCATCATTACAAGGTGAAAATGAAATCATAAGTTTTTTATTTTCATCATGATATAACATCGGTGTCGGCATTAGGGCACTGTAATAGCATGACGGGCAGCGGAACATATTTATTTTACCTGATAACAAGTCCTGTTTTAAATCCACGCTGTCACTTACTGTAATTGAATTCCATACAGTCACTTCGCTCATTTGTCCGCACTTTGGACACTTCACATTCTGCTTTAAATTAAGGCTCATTTTATTATCCCTTTCTCAGCATTTTATCAGCTGCAACCATTATTCCAAGCTTTGCACTTTCATAAGTAAGTCCACCCTGCATATACGCTATATATGGAGGTTTAATCGGTGCATCAGCAGATAGCTCAATAGACGCACCCTGTACAAACGCACCGGCTGCCATTATAACCTGATCACTGTAACCTGGCATATCCCAAGGCTCCGGAGTTACAAAGCTGTCAACAGGTGCTCCCTTTTGTATTCCTCGACAAAATTCTATCACCTTTTGAGCATCGCCGAATTTTATTGACTGTATAATATCGTGACGTATTTCGTTCGGTTTTGGATCTACCTCAAATCCCAATTTCTCAAACACACGGCTGCAAAGTACAGCTGCTTTAAGTGCCTGTGAAACTGTATGAGGTGCTAAAAACAGCCCTTGATACATCTGTCTGTTAAAACCAAGAGATGCTCCTGCCTCTTTACCTATACCGACAGATGTAAGTCTGTATGCACAAAGCTCCACATATTTAGCCTTACCGGCAATATATCCGCCTGTGGGTGCAAGTCCGCCGCCTGGATTTTTTATAAGTGAACCTGCTATAAGGTCTGCTCCGTACTCCGTTGGCTCTTCTGTCTCTACAAATTCACCGTAACAGTTATCTACTATACAAATAGTTTCAGGTGATATTTCCTTTACAAAAGATATAAGCTCTCCTATTTCCTTTGAGCTGTATGTCGGTCTCCAGCCGTATCCCTTTGAACGCTGTATTGCTACCGCTTTTATCTTTCTTGATGTAAGTAATTTTTTGATTTCTTCTGTATCGGGCATACCGTCATCTTTAAGATCTATTTGAACATAGTCAACATCGAAATCCTTTAACGAACCGTTTCCTTCTTCGCCCTGTATTCCTATTACCTCTTCAAGCGTATCATAAGGCTTACCTGTAATTGATGCTAACGTATCTCCCGGTCTTAACACGGCAAACAGTGCCGTTGAAATAGTATGAGTGCCTGATATAAAGTTGTGACGTACAAGTGCATCTTCTGCGTTCATTATATCTGCATAAACTCTGTCAAGTGTGTCACGTCCCAAATCATCATATCCATAACCGGTAGTTGCAACAAAGTGACTGTCTGAAACTCTGTTGTCTGCAAAAGCCTTCATAACTTTAAGCTGATTTATTTCACATATATCTTCTATATACTTAAACTGCTCCTTAACATCAGCTTCCGCCTCGTTAATTAATCGGGCCGCTTCTTTCGATATTCCGAAATTATCCGTTATAAATTTATTCTTATCCATCGGTAAATATATCCTCTCTGTGCTTTGTTATTAACTTTGTTATTATATCACTTAAAAAAACACTCGTCAAGCTATTACAATTCACTGCAAAATTACTTGTAAAATCTCTATAAATATGGTATAATTAAGAAGATTTATTTTAAGGAGCTGAATTTATTATGATTACTATAATAGCAAAATTTGACGTACTTCCCGGACACGTTGATGAATTTAAAAAATGTGCCGTAGATGTAGTACGTGATACACGCAAAGAAAAAGGAAATATTGCATATAAAATATATCAAAGCAGAAACGATACATCAAAGTTTACATTTGTTGAGGAATGGCTAAATGATACAGCAATAGAACAACATAACAACGCACCTCATTTTAAAAAATTCATTGATAATATAACACCTATTACTAATGGAGATGTGCAGATAGAACAGCTTACTAAAGTACCAACTGTATTCTGCTGACGGAGTTTTTATGAATATATACAAACAGAACATACATAGTATAACAGAATATTTAAAAAAGGGCTGTAAAGATACAAATCAAGGTGCAGTCGGAGTTGAAATAGAGCATTTTGTATGCAATAAAAACGGTGAATGTATGCCATACAGAAACGGCGTTGAATACATAATGGAAAAAATTGCACCGCATTTTAACAAACATATTTACAGCGAAGGTTTTCTTATCGGTCTTTCCTGCGATGATTATCACATAACACTTGAACCGGGTGCACAAATAGAAATAAGCATTATGCCCTCAAGTGACCTTGCTAAAATCGAAGGTATTTATAATAACTTTCTTTCCATTGTTAATCCTGTTCTTGAGGAAAAGGGTTACAGGTTAGTATGCACCGGATACTTGCCTACGCAAAAGGCAGAGCAAATAAGTCTTATACCAAAAAAACGTTATGAGTTTATGGATATGTACTTTAAATCCACCGGAATATGCGGTAAAAACATGATGCGTGGAACTGCATCAACTCAAGTTTCAATCGACTTTACAAACGAAGATGACTGCATAAAGAAATTAAAATATGCAAATATATTAAGTCCGATTTTAGCACTTATCTGTGATAACTCACCTATTTTCGAGGGAAAGCCATTCATCGCAAATACTTTACGTTCATATATATGGAATAATGTTGACAATGAACGCTGCGGAATTGTAGACTGCAATTTCTTTGAAGAATACGCAGAATATATTTACAATTCACCTGCTATTCTTATATCGGAAAACAATGATTTTTCATTTACAGGCAGTAAAAAAATATGTGATATATACAATGATACAATTCTTACGGAACCTGAAATTGAACATTTACTATCAATGTTCTTTCCTGATGTACGCCTTAAACAGTATCTTGAAATACGTCCCGCAGACAGTATGCCGATTAAATATGTACTTGCGTACTCCGCACTTATAAAGGGACTGTTTAAAAATAGTAACCAAATATTTAATAATATCAGTACTGAGCAAATAGAAGACGCTAAAAAGCAAATTATTCTTCACGGATTTTACGGAGATGTTTACGGTATAAAAGCGTACAAAGCCGCTGAACTTATATATGAAACATCTTATAATAACCTTTCCGAAAAAGACAGAACATATTTGTCGGTGCTAAAAGAAATAATTTACGGTAAAAAAACATTAAAGGAGACGATCAGCTTTGCAGAAGGCAGAGGAATACTATAAACTACTTACAGACAACAATTTTGAAGAAAGCAAAAAAACTGCAAAAATACAACAAGAGTATATAAAAACTAAAACCGCACGTTATCATGGATATTATGTGCATACATTGTATATGCCAAAAATGTTTACAGAAAAAATGGTTGATTACATAAGAAAATCTGCCAAAACAATGTATAAAATTTTGGAAAAAGTTATTCACGAATATCAAACAAACAGCGAGTACAGAAAACTTTTCGGATTTGAAGAAAGGCTTGAAAAGCTTATTCTTCGTCCTAATCACTATGAATGTGCTCTGCCTATTGCAAGAATAGATATATTCTTTAATGAAGATGATTTTTCTTTTAAATTCTGTGAGTTTAACGCAGACGGTTCAAGTGCCATGAACGAGGACAAGGAAATGAACCAGGCAATAAAACTGACAAGTTCATATAATGAATTTATAAAAGAGTATAATGTACGTACCTTTGAACTTTTCGGCTCTTGGGTAAGAGCTTTTACCGAAATTTACAAAACATACGACAAAGCAGTTGAAAAACCGTATGTGGCAATAGTAGATTTTTTCAATAACGATATAAGCCGTGAATTTGAAGCATTTAAAAAAGCTTTTGAAGATGCAGGCTATGAATGTGAAATTTGCGAAATAACAGAATTAAAATACGAAAATAACAAATTAATTTCTCCATCAGGCAGACAAATTAACGCTGTTTACAGACGTGCCGTTACGTGTGACATAATGCGTAATTACGATAAGGTACTCCCATTTATAAAAGCAGCTGAGGACAATAACGTATGCCTTATCGGAGATTTTAAAACACAGGTAATACATAACAAAATTGTTTTTAAGGTTCTTCACGATAAGCAGACATCTGCATTTTTAACAGAAGAAGAAAGACAGTATATAAAGGAACACATACCATATACCGTTTCCCTTACAAAGGATACAGTAGAAAAATATAACGTGCTTCATACAAAGGAAAAATGGGTTATAAAACCTGAAGATTGGTATGCGTCAAAGGGTGTATATGCCGGAGTTGAGGGGATGGATGATGAAGCTTGGGAAAAGGTAGTTTCTGAAAATATTGATAATCACTATTTATTACAGGAATACTGCACACCATACGAAACAATTAACATTGATATTACCCATGATGAAAATGCAAAATATAAAAAATACAGCAACATAACCGGTATTTATATGTATAACGGCGAAATGGCAGGATTATATTCAAGAATTGCCAAAAACAGTATTATTTCAACACAATATAGTGAAATGTCACTTCCAACAATTATTGTAGAAAAAAAGTAATAAAAAACTCCTGTGCCTTTAGCACAGGAGATTTTTTTATGCTTTATTAAATTACGGTTGTTTACCGATGTAAGCAAGGATACCGCCGTCAACATATAGAATGTGACCGTTAACTGCATTTGATGCATCTGATGCAAGGAATACAGCCGGACCTGTAAGTTCTTCAGCCTGAAGCCATCTGCCTGCAGGAGTTCTGCCGCAGATAAACTGGTCAAACGGATGTCTTGAACCGTCTGGTTGTGTTTCTCTTAGAGGAGCTGTTTGAGGTGTAGCTATGTAACCAGGGCCTATACCGTTACACTGAATGTTATCAGCACCATATTCTGAACAGATGTTCTTTGTAAGCATCTTTAGACCACCCTTAGCAGCAGCATAAGCTGAAACTGTTTCACGGCCAAGTTCTGACATCATTGAGCAGATGTTTATAATCTTACCATGACCCTTCTTAATCATTGAAGGAATAACAGCCTTAGAAACGATAAATGGAGCGTTAAGGTCAACGTCGATAACCATTCTGAAGTCAGCAGCTGTCATTTCTGTCATTGGAGTTCTTCTGATTATACCAGCGTTATTAACAAGAATATCAATAACACCAACTTCTTCCTCAATCTTCTTAACCATTTCTTGAACCATTTCTTCGTTAGTAACGTCGCAAACATAACCCTTTACTTCGATACCGTCAGCCTTGTATGATTCAAGACCTTTGTCTACAAGTTCCTGCTTAATATCGCAGAATACAATTTTTGCTCCGCACTTTGCATAAGCAGAAGCAATAGCATAGCCTATACCGTATGATGCACCTGTAATAAGTGCAACCTTACCTTCAAGGCTGAAGTTTAAAAATTCACTCATTGAATTTTCCTCCTTAAATTTGTATATTTTAATAAAAATATTAACTTAGATAAGTGGTTCAGGACGATATATAAGGTGTGAATAGTTACCTTCGATATCTCTGTACCAGTAAGTTTTAAGTCCCGCAGCATTTTCTGATACATCATGCACTTCTTCAACTCTGTCGTCAGCCTTTAATTTAGCAACAATTTCGTCAAATGATTTAGGGCTAACCGCAAATGCAAGATGTCTTATTCCTGCCATTTTTTCAGCATCTGAAACCTTGTCCTCTGCTGCCATGACAAATTCAATCATGCTTCCATCGGGGAACTGTAAAAAATATGTACCTTTACCGTTATCGTAAACAACTCTGCCGCCGTACATCTCCATATACCAATCTTTTAAATTAGCTGTATCCTTTGATACTACGGCAACATGCTCAATACCTTGTACCATTTTTATCACTTCCTATACTTTTATTACAATTATTATATCATATTTACAGGTTTTTTTCAACCAATTTTATCAAGAATTTTATAAATATTCAACATCTCCCCGCAGCATCTTGTTACGATGTACATTCATAAACCCAGACTTAAAGTTATCCATGTACTTTTCCATTGCGTCAATAACGCTTTGCGGCTTTAAGTTATAGCTGCTTCCAACAGCAATACACATCTTTAAAACAAGAATACCGTTATTTTCGCTTATTTTTTCAAGCTCATAGATATACGGACGAATATCCGATTCCTTTTCACCGCTTTTTGTTTTTTTCATAACAACAAGCTCTTTATTTGAAAGAAATCCGTCAATATCAACATTTCCCTCATATTCAAGTTCAACAGTATATACAGCCCTGTCAAGCTTTGTAAGGTCTATTTCTTTACCCGAAACCTTTTTAGCTGCAAGTATTTTATATCCCGGCGGAAATGCGTTATTGATTTTTTCAAGAAGCTCATTTTCGCTGTATTCACCGTCAAAACCGACTTTCATATACTCACAGTCCGACGTAACACCGACAGATAACGGCTGTGCCACAGTCATAACGGGATGAGGGTTAAAACCTTGAGAAAAAACAAAGTTAATATCTGTACGTCTTATTGCACGGTGGAACATTCTTACAAAATCAAGGTGTGAAATATATTTCACCCTATCATCTCTTGAATACTTCAATATATAATTACTCATAACATACCCCCGTACCAAAGGACGCTATTCCGCAGCCTGAGCATTGCTCCCTGCAATTAGGTGTTGTCGTAGCTGCCTTAGCCCTTTCATTTTCACGCATAAAGAATTTCTTTGTGACTCCTATATCTATATGTTCCCACGGAAGAACCTCTTCATAGCTTCTTTCCCTTGATGTATAAAAGTCTGGGTCAATACCAAGTTCATCAAAAGTTTTCATCCATGTATCGAACTTAAAATGTTCTCCCCAACCGTCAAATTTACAGCCATTTTCAACTGCTTTTATTATAACTTCGCCCAAACGTCTGTCACCTCTTGCAAAGACTCCCTCAAGGTAACTTGTCTTATTGTCGTGCCAGTTATAACGTATGCGTTTTGATTTTATTGAAGATTTTAGTTCGTTCTGTTTTTCAATAAGCATATCTCGGCTGTCCTGTTTAGCCCATTGAAAAGCCGTAAACGGTTTTGGAACAAAACTTGATGTACTGACTGTTATATTTATATTATTTGCACGTTCTTCTTTCGGAATGGCAAAATAAACATCAAGAACCTTTTGTGCAAGGTCTGCAATTCCATGTACGTCCTCCATTGTTTCAGTCGGAAGCCCTATCATAAAATACAGCTTTACGTTTGTCCAGCCGCCTCTAAAAAGTAAATCCGTTGATTTTATAATATCCTCTTCATTGATATTTTTATTTATAACATCTCTAAGTCTTTGTGTACCTGCTTCCGGTGCAAAAGTTATACCTGTTTTTCTGACCTTTTGCACTTTATTCATAAGTTCAAGGGAAAAATTATCTATTCTAAGGGACGGCAATGACAAACCTATTTTTTTCTTTTCTGTCATATCCAAAAGTCCGTCTGTAAGTTCTTTAAGTCCGCCGAAATCACTTGTTGACAGTGACGATAATGATATTTCATCAAAACCGCTGCATGATAATAAATTTTCTGCTATACCTAAAAGATTTTCCGGTTTTCTTTCCCTTAGAGGTCTGTAAATATACCCTGCCTGACAAAATCGGCAGCCACGCATACAGCCACGCATTACCTCAAGCATTACTCTGTCATGCACAACTTCACCAAACGGTACTATAATCGTATCAGGAGCATAAGCATCGTTAAAATCCTTCATTATACGTTTTTTAACTTTAGGCTTTGCGTTTTCGTTATTCGGGCGTACACTTTTTACCGTTCTGTCATCGTTATACTCAACATCATAAAATGACGGCACATATACACCCTCTATTTTAGCAATAGCCTCAAGGTAGTCACGCTTATTCTTCTTACCGCTCTTTTTCCATTTTACGTATTCGTCTGCTACCTCATTTATAATTTCTTCACCTTCACCCATCATGAAGAAATCAAATATATCTGCCACCGGCTCTGCGTTATATGCACAAGGTCCGCCGCCGCATATAATCGGATAACTTTCATCTCTGTCCTTTGCCCTTACAGGTATGTCGGCAAGATTTAGCATATTTACAATATTTGAATAACAAAGTTCATACTGCAAAGTAAATCCCAGCATATCAAAATGAGTAACCTCATCGCCTGTTTCAAGTGCAAACAGCTTCATGCCGTGTTTTTTCATTTCTTCTTCCATGTCAGTCCATGGAGCAAAAACACGTTCACAGTACGTATCTTCACGTTTATTAAGAAGGTGATACAAAATTTCAAGTCCCAAATGTGACATTGCTATTTCATAAGTATCCGCAAAACAAAAACCGAATCTAACGGAAACATCAGCAGGATTTTTTATTACAGCATTTAATTCTCCACCCGTATATCGTGTAGGTTTCATAACGGAGGAAAGTATTTTATCTCTTGTAGTTATCATATATCTTCTCCTATTATTTCATCAAATACAATTTCTTCAGGATTATCTTCACTATTTTCTTTCTTTTTATCTTTTCTCGAAGCAATAAATCCGTTTATTTTATCAATAACACCGGGCATAAGGTCAATAATCTTGTCCACAGCAGATGTACTGCCGCCCATTGGAATAAGACGAACATTACCATTATTAATAACAAGAAAGGCTTCTGCATTTACCTTTGCACCGCCTCCCATTCCGCCGCCGAAATGTATATCTGTTTTTCCGTCAAAATCACTTCCGCCGCCGCCAAAACCAAATGTTACCTTTGATATGGGCACAATAACAGTCCCGTCACCGACTTCTATCGCCTCTCCCACAACAGCGTTAGCATCAATCATTCCTCTGAAATTTTTAGATACCTCTGAAATCATTTCGCTCACTTTGTTATCAGCCATTTTCACTAATCCTCCTGTTTATTTTCTCAATTTTCAATATCAGAAAAACTGCTTTCCATATAATACTTATCAAATTAAATATATTGGTACGTATTTTAGTAAAAATACCAGCTTTTATTACAGCATCATCAAAATTCGGAGTAAGGGACACATTCCAGCTGTCTATTTTCATATTTCTGTCAATATAAGAAATACCGCTGTAAACAACTGCATTTACCATACCCGTGGCAATACCTGTGTACATCGGGTCACCTGTTCCGAATTCTGAAGATATATTAAGTTCCTTAATGCGTATTGCTTTTTTTAAAAGCTTTTCCAATATCTTTAATATGTCCTCTTTTTCCTCACGGTACACAGCTTTAGCAAATTTTATAATATGCGCAGTATCCTTTTTACTCTCTTTTGTTGATTCCTCTTGTTCTTTTTCCTGTTTCTTTTCATGTTTCGACCTTTGCGGCAAAATATTAAATCTTATAAATCCGTATTTTATATATATTCTTCCCCTGTTAACTCCGCTGTTATAGGCAATATCAAAATAAACATCAATATTTATAAAGACGAGTGCCGCTATGACGGCAATAACAGCTATTATTATATACAGTGCCGCCATGAAAATTCCTCCTTATGTTTCATCGTTTTCCTCTGAAACAGTTGTTTCTCCGTCCTCACCTATTGCAAGCTGTAATCCTTGGGCTGTATCAAGGTTTAATCTGTCAAGGTCAAGAGGCGGAAGTTCTTCCGGACTTTTAAGTCCAAAACACCTCAAAAAGTTTTCAGTTGTTACATACAACACAGGTCTACCGGGTGCATCAAGTCTGCCTGCTTCATCAATCAAACCTCTTTCAAAAAGCCTGTTTACACATCCGTCAGAATTAACTCCCCTTATATGCTCTATCTGTCCCTTTGTTATGGGCTGTTTATAAGCAATTATTGCAAGTGCTTCCATTGCAGCGTTAGATAAAGGCTGTTTCCTCTGCTCTCCTAATATTTCCTGTATGTAGTTATAATATTCAGGTCTTGAACAAATTTGATACCCGTCCATAATATCAATTATGTTAAAACCTCTGTGTTCTTCGTTATACTCCCTTTTTAAATCCTCCACTGCCTTACATATTGTATCAGTGTCAGTGTCAAGTACAACGGCAAGTTTTGACGCCTTGACAGGCTCCCCTGCCGCAAAGAGTATTCCCTCTATTGCATATTTTATATTATCCATTCTTTTTCTCCGTAGTAAGGATAAAATCCTTTCTGTTATCATCGTAATTAGCAAAAAGCTTATTTAGTTTTATCATTTCAAGAACCGCTAAAAATGTAGCTATCATTTCAGGACGTGAATCCTCCGGCATAAACAATGAGGTAAATGTAACTCTTTTGTTTTTGCTCAAAGTCTTGCATATTTTTTCAACCATATCGTCAACTGAAACTTTTTCTCGTCCTACTATCTGTGAAAAAGCACGTTTTTCAGGCTGTGCTTTACGTAGTTTTCGCTGAAAAATGCTGTTAAATGCCTCTAAAAGCTCGTCCGTTTCATGATGTATGTCGTATTCAGGTATGGGAAACTTTATTTTCTCCGTTTCACGAAACACCATATTTTTTGTTGAAAATTCATTTTTCCTAAGTTCCTGAGAAAGTTCCTTGAATTTTTGATATTCAATAAGCCTTCTTGCAAGTTCTTCCCTCGGGTCTTCCTCTTCTTCCTCTTCCTCTTTTTTGGGAAGCAGCATTCTTGACTTTATATAAAGAAGATGTGACGCCATAACAAGAAACTCACTTGTATTATCAAGATTTGCTTCCTCTATACCGTCAATAGCCTCAAGGTACTGTGCGGTTATCTCAACTATCGGTATATCGTAAATACTTACTTTATTTTTCTGTATCAGTGTCAAAAGTAAGTCAAGAGGTCCTTCAAAAGTATCAAGTTTATATAATATTTTATCCATTTTCAAAACCTCTATAATATAATTTGTACTATTGCATTAAGAGCCTTCAAAATTCCGGTCATGAAAAAATTAACCCCTGTTCCTATTATTCCTCCGAATACACCTGTAAGTGAAAGAAACATTATAAGCAGCATTGAATATCTCTCGTATTGGAGCATTTTGTAATAAGCTCCGTTAGGTAAAAACATTCCCAAAACCCTTGCACCGTCAAGGGGTGGTATCGGTATAATGTTAAACACCATAAAACATAAATTTCTCACTGCAAAAATTTGTGCAATAGCCCCTATAATATTTACTGCGTTTTGGGCAACATTAAATTTTATACTGATAACAAAAAATACAGCATAAATAAGCAGTGCAGCAAATGCCATTATAAAATTAGCCATTGGACCTGCCAGTGCAGTAAGAGCCATTCCCTTTTTAGGATCTTTATAGTATCTCGGATCCACCTGTACAGGTTTTGCCCAACCGAATCCCGTTAATATCATCAAAATCGTACCAACAAGATCAAGATGTGCAAGAGGATTTAATGTAAGTCTGCCCTGATACTCAGGAGTCGGGTCTCCAAGCTTTTTTGAAACATATCCATGTGCAAATTCATGTCCTGTAAGTGCTATAAGTGTTATCGGAACATTTATTAAAATGCTCATTATATCAAAATTAAACATATATTATCTCCTTATTATACAGTTATTACTATTATATATTTTTTTTACCCAAATGTAAAGTAAAATAAGTTAAAAACCTTTAAATTCATTTGTTTTATATGTACATCAAAATAAGGACCTCCACCATAGTAAAGGCCCTTATACTTTTTATATTACTTTATTGCGGCAAATAATCCTTAGGATTTACATAGCTGCCGTCTTTCATCATTTCAAAGTGCAGATGAGGCTCTGTCACATTTTCACCCTTAGGTGTTCCCGTTGTACCTATAACCTCACCTGATTTTATTTCTTTTCCTACTGTAAGACTTTCAAGTGTTTCAAGTCCCATATATCTTGTCACAAAACCGGCTGCATGTGATATTTCCACATAATTACCCATTACATCTTCTGACACATTTTCTATAACACCGTCTGCTGCTGCCTGTACACTGCACCCCGTTTCAGACTTAATATCCACACCGTTATGGGTACGCCAATCAGACAAAGTGTTATTATATAAAAGCTTGTCCGAATATTCACCTATTATTTCACCCATTACCGGCATTATGAACACAGGCTGCTGGGAAGAAACAATAATTGCACTTTCCTGAACGTCAGGATTATCAACAGCATAATCTTCTACCGGAGCAGCGTCGCTTGCAGTTTCCTCATTTTCTAAAGGCTGCGACACAACCGGTAAAGTATTTGTTTCCTCAGCAGGTACCGGTGTTTGTTCTAATGAAACTGTACTTTCTTGATTTTCCGTATCTGCTGAAAATACTTCACTGCTCTGGGCTGTTTCATCATTAATTGACTCTGACACATTTTCGGAAACCTCAGACTTATTCAAAACGTCTGTTGTGCTGTTTTTCATTTCAGCAAAGTAACCTGCCGCACCTATAACTAATACACAGCAGCAAAGTGCTATGTAAAAGCCCGGAAGCTTTTTTGTCCCTTTTTTATTTTCTTTGTTCATTTTTTTACCTCCCTGTGTTGTATTATTTAGTATTGTTACCTTTTTTTGTGCGTATATACTTCTTTTATCAAATAAATTTCGGAATTTAACCATGTATGGAATACATTTTTAGTTATAAATATTAAAATTTCTATTCCCAAAATAAATTTTATATAGTATAATGATAATAGCGTATCTAATACTTTTATATGCGGAAAGAAGGCGACAGCTATGAAAATAGAAAAATTAAATAAAGACAGGATTAAAGTATCATTGTCATCTACTGATTTATATGAACTTGATATAGACGTAAAAAAACTTTCCCCAAACTCCCAGGAACTTCACTCATTTCTGTTTCAGATAATGGAAACAATACGTGAAGAAACAGGATTTAACCCATATAACGGTCAAGTCGTTGTGGAGGCAACACCTTCAACAGAAGGAATGGATATAATGGTAAGCCGTGTCAGCGGCAAAAAAAGAAAAATCACAAAACAGGAATTTTCAAAAATCACCTCTGTTAAAGCAAAGGTTAAAAAAAATGCTGAAACAGCAATATTTTTCTTTAATGACTTTGATGATTTGTGTATGGCAATAAAAATGGCTGATAAAGAAGCTCTTATGATGAGCAGTCTTTATAAGATAGGCGATACATATTGTTTTACTATAAAAAATGATACACTTTATAAAAAATGTATAGCTATGATGAGAGAATACTCCTCATCAATATCGGGCAGAACCTTTCATCTTGCACATTTAAAAGAGCACGGCAAACTCATTGCAAGCGGTCATAAATTATTTGAAATGGCCGAAAACTTACGTCAGTTTACCTGAATCTGTTAATAAATTATAAATTTTTGTAAAAGGTATTGAAAAGTTATAATTTTAATAGTATAATGAAAAAGTACAATTTTTAAAAGGAGAATTAATATGAATATTTTAGAAACAGTAGTATTTGCAGAAAACGAAGGTACAGTAGCACAGCAAGACACAACAACAACTACTACCACAGGTGCAGCAACTGAACAAACTCCCCAGGCTAACCCTGTAATGAATACAGTTGTAAGCATACTTCCTCTTGTACTTATCATTGTACTTCTTTACTTCATGATGATAAGACCTCAAAGAAAGAAAGAAAAAGAAACAAGAGAAATGATTAACTCAATGAAAGTCGGAGATAAGGTTGTTACAATCGGCGGTATCTGCGGTAAGGTTGCAAAAATCAAAGATGAATACGTATTTATCGAAACAGGTAATATCGGCACTCCAAACGAAAAATCAGTTATCAAAATGGAAAGAGACGCAGTAAAAACTGTTGAATCAAATAAAAACTAATAGTTATAAAATTTGTACCTCCCTAATACATTAATGTATGGGGAGGTTTTTATTATGAATATTAAGTGTATTATTAAATGTACGGCTTTTTCAATAGTCCTTACTTTTATACTGCTTCTTATATTGGCAGTTGTTGAATATTTTTCAAACGTCAGTGAAAATGTTATTGTATATCTCGTATATGCAAGTGTTATTTTAAGTGTACTTGTCGGCTCTTTTGCTGTATCTAAATCTTCTGACAGTAAAGCCTTAATTCACTCACTTATCCTTTGTGCCGTTTACTTCATTATTCTCATACTGCTGTCCCTTGGAATAAACGGACGAATTGTATTTAATACTCACTTTTTTGCAATTGCAGGAGGAATTTTCGGAGCTGGTGTTCTCGGTACAATTATAGGTAAATAGTGTGATTTTATCAAAAATAAAGAGAAATTTGTAAAAACCTCTTCCTTTTTGATAGAAAGTATGTTATAATTTATCTATCTGAAGATAATATTTTAAAGGAGGACTAAAACATGAAACACGTTCAGACACTAAACAAGGCAAATTTAAAGGATACAGCTAAGCATGGCGGCTGCGGTGAGTGCCAGACTTCATGTCAGTCAGCTTGTAAGACATCATGCACAGTTGCTAACCAAAAGTGCGAACAAGCTAACTAATTCTTAAAATTAGCCGAATAAATTAAACTGTAAAATCATCGGCATTATGCCGATGATTTTCTGATTTTATATAGGGAGTTTTGAAAAAGTGATACATAAGTATAAACAGTTAGGTTTAAATATTGTAATGGATATATATTCAGGTGCTGTTCACGTTGTGGACGACGTTATGTACGATATGCTTGATTATATACTTGAACCGTTCACACCTGAAACGGTATGTCCTGATTTCATAAAGGAAGGACTTAAAGATAAGTATTCTAAAGAGGACATTGAAGAAAGTTACAACGAAATATGTTCTCTTTTCAGAAACGGTCAGCTATTTACTGACGACTGCTATGCAGAAATAGCCGAGAACTGGAATAAACAGTCCGTTGTAAAGGCACTTTGTATTCATATTGCCCACGACTGTAATTTAAGATGTAAATATTGTTTTGCAGATACAGGTGAATACCACGGCTCGAGAGGGTTTATGAACCTTGAAACAGGTAAAAAAGCCATTGACTTTGTAATAAACAACAGCCAAAATAGGCGTAATATCGAAATCGACTACTTCGGCGGCGAACCTCTTATGAACTTCGATGTTGTAAAGGGTATAACTGAGTATGCCAAAGAACAAGGTAAACTTCATGACAAGAATTTCCGATTCACAATAACTACAAACGGTATACTTCTAAACGACGAAATAAAAGAGTATATCAATGAAAATATGTCAAATGTAGTTTTGAGTGTTGACGGTACAAAGGAAACAAATGACAGAATGAGATACCGTGTTGACGGCAGCGGAACATACGATGCAATAATGCCTAAATTCATTGACCTTGCAAACAGCAGAAATCAAGACAATTACTATGTCAGAGGTACATTTACAGCATTTAATACTGATTTTGCAAAGGATGTACTTCATTTTGCCGATTTAGGATTTAAGCAGACAAGTGTTGAACCTGTTGTTGCACCTGAAACAGAGGATTATGCTCTTACCGATAAGCATATTGACGAAGTTTGCAGAGAATATGAAAACCTTACAGAGGAATATGTAAAACGATATGACGAAGGTAAAGGCTTTAACTTCTTCCATTTTATGGTTGACCTTGACCAAGGACCATGTGCTATTAAACGTCTTTCAGGCTGCGGTGCAGGACACGAATACCTTGCCGTTGCTGCTAACGGAGATATTTACCCATGCCACCAATTTGTCGGTAACGAGAAATTTTTAATGGGAAATGTTGCAGACGGTAAAATTGATATGGAAATAAGCAAGAAATTTGAACGTTCAAACGTATATACAAAGGAAAAATGCAAAAACTGTTTTGCTAAATTCTATTGCAGCGGCGGATGCAGTGCTAATGCCTATAACTTTAACGGTGATATTAACGAGCCATACGAATTGGCTTGTGTATTTGAAAAGAAACGTCTTGAATGTGCAATAGCCATCGAGGCACACAAAAAACTTAGTATATAATATAAAGGAGGAATCAAAATGATACACAAAGGTTTTAAAATGAAGCTTTACGAAGGTATGGCTGAGGAGTACGAGAAAAGACACAACGAGCTGTGGCAGGAAATGAAGGATATGATTCATGAACACGGCGGAAAAAATTACTCAATCTTCCTTGACAAGGAAACTCTTGTTCTTTACGGATATATCGAAATCGAAGATGAAGAACTTTGGGCAAAGGGTGCAGATACTGCCATAAACAGAAAATGGTGGGATTTCATGGCTGATATTATGGAAACAAATCCTGATAACAGTCCTGTTTCAAAGGATCTTGACCTTCTTTTCCATCTTGATTGATAATTTATGAATATTTTAAACATTAGGGGTAATAATAGGTAATGACCTCACAAAATACATTAAACCGATAAGGTTTATAATGACCCCCTTATTCAAAAAGCTTCGGGTAAATCTACCCGAAGCTTTTTCTTATAGAATTTATTCAATAACAAGTCCTTTAAAAATAGGTGTCATATTTAATAAATCATTCCAAACATATATTCCTGTTTGTATGCCGCTGTCTATTGCTATTTCTTCACCTGTGTTAAACGTATTTAATGAAGATAATGCTCCGTTATCATATTTACTTATAAGAACAGCAGAATCCTTAACATCCATATTACCGTCAGATAAAATTACGCTGTCTGTATCATCTCTTTTAACATAAATACCGCTGTACACACTAATATCAAAGTCATCAATTCCAAACTCACTTTCAGGGGTTACCATTACCGATATTTTCGACAGTGAATTTTCATCACTGCTGTAAAAAGGCAAGTCCTCAAGATTTCCGATAACATTATCATCTTTTAAAACCATTATATCCGATACTCTATTATCAAAATCCATACACGATATAATATGATATACTGCACCGTTTTTTTCTGTTGTTTCAAGATTTTCGGCAATAAGCTTATACTCTCCCATACTGCCTATGTACAATGCGTTACCGACTTGTTTAATTGACAGCGATTTTTTATCCTGTTCTCCGCTCCATAAAACAACTTCACTTTCTCCGTATCTAAGCTGAACATCAAATTCTGTAACAATACTGCCGTTCGTTATAAATTCAGGTCTGTCCAAGTAAAATTCAGCATCTGTTTGAGAATCATTTCTTATATGTACCATACGCTTTTTGCCCGTGAAAGAAGTATCGGCATAAGTAGTTACCGAAACATTATCACCATCGCCGTTTAGCTTCCACCCATTTATATTCATTCTGCTGTCAAGAAAATCACTTCCTGAACCCAACGCATCAACATCTAATGTATCATAAAGAAATGTATCTTCCCTTTGATAATCTCCGCCTTTAATATTAAAAATCTGCGTAAATGATTCGCCTTTAACTTTGACCCATAAATTTTTATCTTCACTCACCGTCAAAAGTTTATTTACCTCATCATAATTAATATCATCACACAAATTTTCAATAGGTACATCGTTTATATCAGTGACAGTAATATTTTCATCTGTGACAAATCTTACAGTAGTTGGCAAATATACCTTTGTTGTAGGCAGTGTAACGTAATCTGTCAATCCTCCGTATTTTAGTGCATCATCATAATACTTTGTTATATACGGTAAAAGGTTCATCGTTTCCTCGCTTGCCTCAGTATTATTCTGATTGCCTTGGTAAGTAAGTCTTGGAAATTCATCCGCTAACACCGTACTGCTGTTTTCATCAGCGTAAAAACTTTCCCCTTTTCGTCCCACTTCATATTTCTTGTAATCATCACTGTACGGGCTGTATGTTTTTACTCCGTCTTTAACTGTATATATTTGCGGTATTGGAATACTCTCCACATCATATCCCCAGTAAAAACCTAAATGGGGCGGCTGATTATATGCGTTATTCTGCCAAGCTATTGCCAAACGGTAAATCGGGTCATGTGTCAGTGTATATAGCTTATACGTTGTGGGACAAGTTGTTGTAAATACTTTTAAGCTTTTACCGTCTGCGGTCGGTAAAACCACCTCCTCACGCCAATCACCCAAAATATCACACTGTATAGTACAATTTGCCTTTGTGCCGTTATTTGAATGACAGTCATCGGCTGTAAAGAGTGGTATCACTTTATCGTCATATGCCATATATTTTGATATTGTTATATCGTCATTAAGTTCACGAAGCAAATCTCCGTCCCAGTAAATCATAAAATTGTCGCCGCCCTGGGAATCTATGATATTACCCTTTGAATCAAAGGCTTTACCGTTTGTATATGTTTCACCGCCTCTGTATCTTGGGTCGATGTCATCACATATTACACGTGTGGTGTCCCTTGCCGCATACTCTCCCCAAAGCACTTCTCCCGTTCTTGCATCGTACATAGAACCATTTGCATAAGCTGTATCGTTCTCATTTGTTTTAACCACTTCAAGTCCCGGTCTGTCTATATCAAAATCACCTAAATGAAGTGCATCACCGTGTCCGAGATGTGTAGTAAATAAAGGTGAACCGTCATGGTCTACTCCCATACTGCCGTATATTATTTCATCGTATCCGTCATAGTCCACATCACCTGACGTAAGATTATGATTTCCCTGTCCTGTATATGCAAAGTAGTTATTGGAATCAAAATCCCACTGCATAACTAATTTGTTATCTATAAGTTTCCAGCACTGTATTCCTGTTTTGGCATATATTCCCCTGCTTATAATAAAAGCATTACCTTCATCATCTATTTTAAGTGGTGTGAACATAAACTTCCATGGTCTGTGCGTAATTGAATTACCGTTACCCCAGCTAATTAACGGGTCACGGGCAATCACTCCCTCAAAGGGAACTTTATCAATTATTCCTCCTGTAAGTCCGTCAAATACAGCTAAATACTCAGGACCTTTAGTAAGATATTGTTCGCTGTACACGTAATCACGATAATTCGTCATTCCGTCACCGTCCATATCACCAACACTTACGCCTTCACCATCAATAAAATCATCACCTATACGAAGTACAACCTCGCTTTTTCCGTCATCATTAAGGTCATAAAGCATAACAGGATTTTGTTTCGGCTCTAAGTCATTCGGACCGATATTCATACTCCACAAAAGTGTACCGTCTAATTTGTACGCTTCTATCAGCGGATAATTTGTACTTGTAAAAACGTCCTCTGGATAGCGATGTACCACTATTTCATATTCGCCGTCACCGTCAAGGTCACCCACCATTCCGTCACCGCTGGAGTAATTTTCATAATAATACTGCTTTAGCGGTATAGTTAAAGCATTAGTTTGATTTACATTTACTTCTTCACTTTCGTCCACTTCAACTCCGTCTATGACACTTTTAACGACATATTTTGAATTTAGTGTTCCATCTTTATCTACATAATTTGTACTTTCAATTATTGGAGATGAGTTAATTTTTACACCGTCACGATAAATATTGTATCCGGTTGTAATATCTTCCGTGCCAAGCCATCTCCACGATAAATATACATCGTCCGTCCTTTTTACAGCTACAAGTCCCCTGTCTAAATATTCCATTCGTCTTGGCAAGTATTTTTGATTATCAATAAGATAACTTGTTTCTGCCGCCGAATCAGGATAAGTTGACTGCATAATGTTTTCACCTGATATACTCATATATCCACCGCTTGAATTTTGTGTGTTTTTATTTACATAGTTTAGGTTATCTATATCAAATGAAAATGGACTACTGTCAGCGTATGAAAACGTCATATTAGTTATGTGAAATAACTCCGCCTCTTCAAAGGCAATCCCAATTTCTTCAAATAAAACACTTTCACTGCTGTCTTTAATGGTTAAATCAAAACTTTTATTATTAACATCAAAATCAAAACTTATTTTATACCAATTTATATTATCAAAAACATACGGTATTTCTATATTATTGCAAGTAATTTTACCTGTATCAGCGTCAAATTCCATAGTCAAAGCACCATGATAAAGGGAACTTGTAATAATTTCATCGCCTATGGAAAGTTTCATTTTACCGCTGTTTAATCTAACATCAAAATCAAGTGTACCCTCTCCTGTTATAGGATAATATGTATTGTAAAGGTAATATGAACCTCCGTATCCGCCGTTTTTTATTGCATCTGATGATAAGGACAAATATTTTTCATCACCGTTTTTTACTATATTTTTTGAAACAGTTTGGGCACTTCCAACATAATCCCAGTTTAAATCCGATGTAATATCACTGTTTTCCTCTAAATTATCAATAAATTCAACGGGAATGTAAACAAGTTCACCGCTTTGTGCAAAAACAATACTGCTATTTATTAACTGCATACTTATCATTAATGCTATCATTATCCTTAAAAATAAGAACAATCTGTTTTTTCTTGTTTTCATATTATATCTCCTTTAAATTTATAATCTATATTTATATTATAAATTACCTAAATTTATAAGTCAAGTATAAGTTAAAATAGTTCTATTGCACAAACAAAAAGCCCGAACATAATGTTCGAGCTGTAAATTTAATTTAATTCTTTAAATTCAAACTTACCGTTTTCATAAATTATATAAGAATGTTTACTGCCGTTTTTCGGTATAGATACCGAACCGGGATTTATGTAAGTAAAATCTCCCATATCTTCATTTGCCGGTATATGTGTGTGACCGTTAACAAGGAAATCACCCTTTTTAATCGGAGGTAAGTTATCAGGATTATATTTATGTCCATGTGTTAAGTACATAGTCACATCTCCGTCATAAATCACAGCATAATCTGCAAGTACCGGAAAATCAAGTACCATTTGGTCAACTTCAGTGTCGCAGTTACCTCTTACACAAAGTATTTCATCTTTTATTTTGTTAAGCATTTCAATAACTTTTTTAGGTTCGTAACCTTTAGGCAGGTCATTTCTTGGTCCGTGGTAAAGAATATCGCCTAAAAGTACAAGCTTTTTTGCCCCCTCACTTTTATACGCTTCAATCATTTTTTCCGCATAATATGCTGACCCATGTATGTCAGACGCAATCATAATTTTC
>CALXQE010000062.1 GCA_944390495.1 uncultured Clostridia bacterium | reverse complement strand
TATAGGCAGAAACTTCTGCGGTTACAATTCCTTTACCGTTGACGCAACCGATATGGCTCTTTTAGGCAATCAAATCAACGATTTAACTGTTTTCGTTGACGCAACGGCAGTTGAAGGCTGGTGGTATGAGGGAGCAGGTATTTACAGACACGTTAATTTATATAAGAAGAACAAACTTCACATAGCACATTGGGGCGTGTTTATTCACCCCGAAAAGAAAAGCGTTGACATTTGGGACGCAGTTACTGATACCACTATCGAAAACTCATCATATACAGAACGTGAATTTACATTAAAGTCATATATATTGGACAAACAAAACAACACAGTAGGAAAAGCTGAAACAACCTGTACTATAAAAGGCGGCGACAGCGTCAACCTATCACAAAACATACTTACATACAGTCCGTATTTATGGGATATTGATGAACCTAATCTTTACACTATGGTAAGTGAGCTTTACGAGGGTGATACACTTATCGACAAACAGGAAAACACCTTCGGTTTCCGTACAATCTCAATAGACAAAGACAAGGGATTTTTCCTAAACGGCAGACGTGTTAATCTATACGGTACTTGCAACCACCAAGACCATGCAGGTGTAGGAGTTGCCGTTCCCGACAGCGTGAACGAATACAGAATTAAATTACTAAAGGAAATGGGCTCTAACGCTTACAGATGTGCCCACGGAAATCCAAACCCCGAAATACTTGACTACTGCGACAAGTACGGATTACTTGTAATGGACGAAAACAGAAACTTTAGCACAAGCCCTGACGGAATAAAACAGATAAAGGATATGGTTATGCGTGACAGAAACCACCCGTCTGTTATTATGTATTCATTATTTAATGAAGAACCGCTCCAGGGAGAACCGACAGGCAGAAATCTTGCAGAAAAACTAAAGTGTGAAGTTAAAAAGCTTGACGATACACGTTTCCTTTTAGGTGCAATGAACTTTGGTTTCACATCAGAGAACGGTTCATTTGATGTACTTGATATGACAGGTTTTAATTACAACACCTACGCATTTGATGATTTTAGAGAAAAGTACCCTAATATTCCGATGATAGGCAGTGAAAACAACAGTGCTTTCCAGACAAGGGGCGTATACAAAACAGACCACTCAAAAAATATAATAGATTGTTACGACAGCGAAGCCGCCGCCTGGGGTAATACACACCGTGACGGTTTTAAGCAGATAGACACAAGACCTCACATCATGGGACTTTTTATATGGACGGGATTTGATTACAGAGGTGAGCCGACGCCCTTTGAATGGCCGTCTATAAGCACACAATTCGGAATAATGGACACATGCGGATTTAAAAAGGACGCATTTTATCTTAACAAAGCCTTTTTCACAAAAGAACCGATGATTCATATTCTTCCCCACTGGAATTTTACAGAGGGTGAAATTGTCAAAGTAATGGCACATACAAACTGCACAGAAGCTGAATTATTCTTAAACGGTAAATCACTCGGTAAAAAAGATGTTGACAAATACGATATGACTTCTTGGGAAGTACCATTTGAGAGCGGTACATTAAAAATGATTGGATACATCGGCGGAAAAGAGGTTTGCCATGAAAGCGTAACAACAGCCGATGAGCCTTGCAAAATTATAGTTACACCGCACCGCAGTTTTGTATACGCAGACTGTGACGACAGTGCAATATTTAATATAAGCGTTGTTGACAAAAACGGCAACCCCGTACCGACTGCCGACAATATGATTAAATTTACACCATCAGGCTGTGAAATAATCGGCGTCGGAAACGGTGACCCAAATTCCCACGAAGAAGACAAGTCAGATAAACGACGTTTATTTAACGGTCTTTGTCAGGTAATAGTTAAGCAAACAGACGGAAGTAAATCAGTATCTATTACTGCCGCATCGGAAAACCTTGAAAGCGGTTACAGCGAAATAGAGGTTATTGAGCCTAAGGAAAAACCGATATTTATTCCGTCCGTAAACGAAAAATATATTCCTACATGGCGTCAAACTATTACGCTTTCATCTGCACGTCCCGACCCTAACGTAAAGATTGAAGACCACGACATGAACACATGGGGAATTGTAAATGTAGGTAACGGCGGTGACGATATATTTAAAGACACCACAGGGTACGGTCTTTACAAAGCAACAGTAAATATAACGGACAGCGACAATAAAATTGTTTTCCGTGAAGTTATGGGTAATGAAGTTGAAATATTTATAAACGGAAAAGAAGTATTTAAAGACGACTGTACATGGGGTAAGAAAGCAGAAGCAGATGTTTCGGACATCACAGGTGAAACAGAACTTGCTGTTATAGTTTACAGCAGTGAAGAAAGACGCAAGGGCGGTATTACAGGTTCTGTTGTAATTACAGACTAAAACACAAAGAGCATAAGGCAAACGCCCTATGCTCTTTTTTAATATTACAGGAATATATATTTTAAAACAAACAGTATTGCCAAAACCACCATAAACGGATTTAGCTTTTTGAATTTTCTGCTGAAAAGATTTAAAACTACATAAGATATTATACCGAATGAAATACCTTCTGAAATACTGTAGAATAGCGGCATTGCAATGATACATAGATATGCAGGAATTACCTCTGTTAAATTATTATCGGAAAACTTTATTTTTGTAATAGATGTAAACATCAAAAATCCTACAATGATTAGTGCAGGAGCTGTTGCAAACGACGGAATAGCCGTAAACACAGGTGCAAAGAACATCGCAATAAGGAACAAAAGTCCTGTTACAAAAGTTGTAAGACCTGTACGTCCTCCTGCCAAAACACCTGTTGATGACTCTACGAATGTTGTAACGGTAGATGTACCGAGAACAGCACCCGCAGCAGTTGCAACAGCGTCAGCCATAAGCACACGCTTTATACCCGGAAGTCTGCCTTCCTTATCAAGCATGCCTGCCTTTGTGGTTACACCCATAAGTGTACCTAACGTATCGAATATATCAACAAACAGGAATGAGAATATTACAACAAGGAAGTTTACAATTCCCAAATCCTTTAAATTAACATTGAAACACTGTCCGAATGTTTCGCCGATTTTTGTAAAATCCGTAAATGCCAATGTCGGAAACATTGAATAATAACCTGCATCAGCATTCGGTACATATATATGTGTAAGCTGACAAAGCATTCCCAAAATCCAAGTAATCAATATACCAAGCAATATCGAACCCTTTACATTTTTAACGTAAAGTATAGCTGTTATAAACGTTCCGACAACAGCAAGAACGGAACATATTCCTGCAGTTCTAAAATCCAGCATAAAATCTGTTATGGTTAAAAGTGTTGAATCACTGTTAACGCTGAGTCCTGCACCCTGCAAACCGATAAATGCAATAAACAAGCCGACTCCCACCGATACGGCTGTTTTTAAAACCATCGGTATGGTATTGAATATCGCCTCACGCACACGTGTAAGTGACAATAAAATAAATATAACACCTTCAATAAATACCGCAAATAAAGCTTCCTGCCATGTGTATCCGAGGTTTAGGACAATGGTATACGCAAAGAATGCGTTAAGTCCCATACCTGCTGAAAGTGCAAAAGGTCTGTTTGCATAAAATGCCATTATAGATGTACCTATAAATGACGCAATACATGTTGCCAAAAGAACAGCAGTGGAATCCATACCCGCATCAGAAAGTATACTCGGATTTACAGCCAATATATACGCCATTGTCATAAATGTCGTAATACCTGCCAACACTTCTGTCTTTACATTTGTGTTGTTTTGTTTGAGTTTAAAAATTTTCTCTAACATTTTTACTCCCCTCTCAAGTCTTATGACTTTTTGTTATTTTGTCCGTATATTATAACATCAACACCTTATATAATCAATTAAAATAATATAATTGTATTATATTTTTAGATATTTTGTTAAATTGACATATTATGGGATATAAACTTTTAATATAAATCTTTAATGCTCGGATAAATCTTTTTAAACTTGTTATATTTTATTTCGTATTTTTCTGCAATTTCCTTTTCGGGGATATACCTGTCTTTAACCGCTGTAAGTTTTTTTGCCGCCTCACTGACGTTTTCATATTCACCGCACCCGACCATAGCCAAAACAGCAGAGCCGAATGACGGGCCTTCATCTTTTTGGAGAGTAAAAATTTCCATATTAAGTACATTCGCTATAATTTTGCACCACAGCGGACTTTTTCCGCCGCCTCCGCAGACAGCGGCACTTTTAACCGAAATTCCGAGTTTTCCTGCCGCCTCTATACTGTCACGAAGTGCAAAGGCAACTCCTTCAAGTACAGCCTGAGTCATATCTTTCCTTGTGGTATCCATGCTTATACCCAAAAAAGCACCTCTTACATTAGGGTTGTTATGTGGAGAACGCTCACCCATAAGATACGGAGCAAAAAACACGTTATTGTCACCGAGATTTTTTATATCCCTTTGACTTTCATCATAATCTTCACTTCCCAGTATATCCGAAATCCACCACTTATTACAGGAAGCCGCCGATAATATACAGCCCATAAGGTGATATTTTCCGTCAGCGTGTGCAAATGAATGGAGTGTGTTATTTTTATCAAGTGAAAACTCATCAGATGAAATAAATACCGTTCCCGATGTACCGAGAGAAATAGTACATCTGCCGTTTCCCACCGTTCCCGTACCTACTGCCGCCGCCGCATTGTCACCTGCTCCTGCAATAATTTTAACATTTTTATTAAGACCTGTTTCCTTTGCCGCTTTATCCGTAAGCGTTCCCACAACGTCACTACTCTCATAAAGCGTCGGCATTACGCTATCATCAATTCCGCAAATATCAAGCATTTCCTTTGACCAGCACTTATTTTTAACATCTAAAAGTAACATTCCCGACCCATCGGAATAGTCCGTCGAATGTACGCCCGTCAATTTATATACGATATAATCCTTGGGGAGCATTATTTTACTTATTCTTTTAAAGTTTTCAATCTCGTTTTCTTTAACCCACAAAATTTTAGGTGCAGTAAATCCTGCAAAGGCAATATTTGCGGTGTACTCTGTAAGTTTATCTTTACCTATTACATCGTTTAAGTATTTACACTGCTTATCACTTCTGCCGTCATTCCAAAGTATTGCGTTTCGTATTACGTTATCGTCACTGTCAAGCATAACAAGACCGTGCATCTGACCGCCGAAGGATATACCGCCTATCTTGTTTTTATCAAAGTCACTTGTAATTTCCCTAAGACCTTCGCAAACTGCATTCCACCAATCCTCTGGATTTTGCTCCGACCAGCCGTTTTTGGGAAAATACAGCGGATATTCCTTTAATACACTGTTTATAAATTCGCCCTTTTCATCAACCATCAGCATTTTAACTGCCGACGTTCCTAAATCAATTCCTATATAATACATATTCTTATCCCCACGGATTTTCCGTTGCATATCTTACATTTTTAGGTTGGTTGTAACCTATATCGTCTACTCCCACATACTTAAACACTTCATAAAGTGCTTTTGCATGATGTCCGAATGCTACCGCACCGTGATGAGGGAAATTCTTTTCAATAAGCACATGTCTGTAAAAACGTCCCATTTCAGGTATAGCAAATACACCGATTGAACCGAATGAACGTGTCGGGACAGGTAAAACCTCACCGTTTGCGATATATCCACGAAGTTTTGCGTCGGCTGTTGACTGCAAGCGGAAAAATGTAATGTCACCGGGTGCTATATCACCTTCAAGTGTACCGTTTGTAACCTCAACGGGAAGTGAACGTGCCATAATTTTCTGATACTTCATAGAACATGCGGCAAGTTTTGATGAACATGTGTTTCCGCAGTGGAAGCCCATAAATGTATCCCTATGTGTATAGTCAAACTTACCTTTAATATCTTCATTAAACATATCGAAAGGTACTGAATTATTAATATCAAGAAGCGTCACTGCGTCTTGTGATACACACGTTCCTATGTATTCCGACAACGCACCGTAAATATCAACTTCACATGAAACAGGTATTCCTCTGCCTGTTAATCGGCTGTTTACATAGCATGGCACGAAACCAAACTGCGTCTGAAATGCGGGCCAGCACTTACCTGCTATTGCCACATACTTCTTTGAACCTTTGTGATTTTCAATCCAGTCAAGCAAGGTAAGTTCATACTGTGCAAGTTTTTCAAGGATTTCAGGTTTTTTATTGCCCTCACCAAGTTCCTTTTCCATATCTGCCACAACGTCTGCTATTCTCTTATCGCCTTCGTGTGCGTTAAAGCTTTCAAATAAATCAAGCTCCGAATTTTCTTCTATTTCAACGCCGAGCTTGTAAAGCTGATAAATCGGTGCATTACAAGCAAGGAAATTAAGAGGTCTTGGGCCGAAAGAAATAATCTTTAAATCAGACAAACCTATTACAGCCCTTGCAACAGGTAAAAACTCATGAATCATATCTGCACATTCTTCCGCTGTACCTACGGGGTATTCGGGAATATACGCTGTTACGTTTCTTAATTTTAAGTTGTAGCTTGCGTTAAGCATACCGCAGTAGGCGTCACCTCTGTCGTCGGACAGCACACCTATATTTTCCTCCGCCGCCGCAACAAACATCTTAGGGCCGTCAAACTGCTGTGCAAGCATTGTTTCCGATATTTCAGGGCCGAAATTACCGAGGTATACGCAAAGTGCATTACAGCCTGCGTTCTTAATATCTGAAAGTGCCTCTTTCATCTGTATTTCACTTTCCACTATACATACAGGACATTCGTAAATATCATCACTTGCATATTTTTCAGCATATGCCTTAACAAGTGCTTTTCTCCTGTTTACCGAAAGACTTTCGGGAAAACAGTCACGGCTTACAGCCACAATACCTACTTTTACCTTTGGAATGTTGTTCATAATTTTTACCTCATTTCTTTATTATTTATCCATAAAACTGCAAAACATAAAATACAATCCCCAATCCTGATCATTTGCATACACATCATAATACCCTGTATCTTCTCCGTTTACGGAAACAGGATATACATAAGCACATGACGCACTTCCGTCAGGATTTATAAGACTTAATACACCTCTGTGTGAAGCATGTGATTTTTTTTCGTATTCTGAATTTTCCGTTATTACACCAAAATCTCTGTATGCACGAGCCGTAAGTGCACTCCAATAATGCGGATATGTATCGCCGTACATTTTTCTCTTTCCAAACCAATATCCGTCCCAATGACGTACTGCTACTTCATACATATGATAATCAGGCTGTAAGCCGTTAAAAGATTCAAGTCCTTTCATTTGTTCTTTAGCACCGGCAAGATATTTTTTTTCCTTTGTCAGCATATACATCTGTATCAGCATATTACAAGCCGGAGCGGCTATACTTTGTTCATAATTTACCTCGTGTGCAGGATACTTTAAACCGTTTTTAATTATATATTCACAATGATGTATAAAATAATTTTTAAGTTCTTCCGCATAATCATTCATTCCGTTATTTATTAAAGTTTTTGAAATCCTTAAAAGCGGAATTTCAATTGCGTAAAAATACGTTCCGCCCTGTTCATAAAAAGATTTCATTATTTTATAAGCATTTGTCAAGTACTTTTCTTCACCGTACAAATCAAATAATTCCAAATAAAACAGACTCATCCACGGATAATTATACAAACGCTTATATGAATTATCTCTCTTATAATCATTGTATACCTCGCCTGTTTCCTCGTTAAAAAGCTCCCTCTCCACAAAACAAATATACTTTTTCAAGCTTTGTTCAAATTCTTCATTTTTATCATACTGCAAATATTTTGCTATCAGCAATCCCATACCTATTCTTTCACGACCTGCATTATAGTCATATACAGAATTATAGTAAATATGTTTTTCTTCATTATCGTATATTAGATATGCACCGTCAAGAGCACTATTTTCATTATGATACTGCTGTTTTTCGGTTATGAAGCGACATCTTTTATATGCAAGCTTTTCAACAGTCGGTAACACCAATACGCTGCATTTTGTTTTAACATTATTTATATTTATTTTATATGAATATTCTCCGTAACTTTTTGCCTTTTCATCTACTACTATTTTATTGTCGGAAACATAAAATTCTGCCTCATCATCTCCACGCATTATACTTATATCCTTAATATCAAAGGCAGGTTCTATTTCAATATGAATCCTCTCATCTTCAAACACAACATAATTTTCAGCTTTCACACCGATATACCTTTTACAATACGTTTTCAGTTTTTCATAAAAATCTTCTTTCCCTTCATGCCGAAATAATTTCCACTTAATTTTAAAACTTTCTCTTGGTGCAAGATTTACAGGTGACGGGTGAAAAATAAAATCGCCTCTATCATTACTCATTTTCTCAAAATCACGTTCAACACTATATCCGCCTATACTGCCCTCAGTAAGTACCAAACCTAAATGCGGCGAATCACCTCCCATTCTAAGTGCCATAACATAAGTTATATCACCGCCGCACCATATATGGGTATGACAACGATTTGTAATACAAACATCAGAGGATTTATAGTCATCGTTAAAAGGAACATATATAGATATATCCTTCAAAGACGTAAAGACATCTTTATCACTTGTATTTTTAAAAACATACTCCTCTTCTCTTGTATTTTCATCGTTTTTTGAAGTAATTGTAACTTCCAATTCTTTAGGTTTCTTTACAGTTCCCCATTCTGTATTACCTTCTACCCAATTCATTTTATATACGTCATCAAAAAATATAAATTCTTTCATAATTTTCACCTCCTAAATTACATTTTTTCAAATACGGGAATAATATCAATCGGTGCGTCCGATATAATACTTTGACCGCCCTCAAAAATTTCGTCTGTGTGGATATTTTTCCATTTTCCCTCGGGCAAATAAACCTTACGTTTATCTACTCCTTGGTAAAGCACGGGTGCAACAAGGTACTTACTTCCGAACATATACTGGTCATCTACTTCCCAGCACTTTTCATCCTCGGGAAATTCAAAAAACATCGTGCGTATAACAGGATAACCTTTACTGCTCGACTCGTCCATAACTGATTTTATGTAGTCCTTCATGCTAAGACGTATATCAAGATACTTCTTTAAAATTTCGTACACATCTTCCCCAAAGCTCCACAGCTCATTAGGTCTGCCCGTTTCGGAAAAACCGCCGCCATAGTCAAGGTCTGAAAGTGTGGGTGTATCGTGCGGCCCTCTGTCACCGTGCATACGAAGTACGGGACAAAACGTCGAAAACTGGAACCAGCGAACAAGCAGTTCGTTAAAATGCTCATCGTATACACTGCCGAAAAATCCGCCCGTATCCGATACCCACCACGGAATACCTGCCAAACCTATGTTAAGTCCTGCACTTAACTGGTCACGAAGTGCCGTAAACGTTGACTTAATATCACCCGACCATACAAGTGCGGCATACTTTTGACTTCCTACCCATGCACATCTTAAAAGATTTACCACGTCCTTTTGTCCTTCCTTTATCATACCGTCGTAAAATGCCTTTGCGTGTGCCTTAGGGTACATATTGCCCACCTTTAACGCTGAGCCTGTAAAGTGGCGGTAATTGTCAAAATCATAGGCTGAATATTCAGGTTCAGCCTCGTCAAGCCAGAACATATCAATTCCGTATTTATAGTAGTTTTCCTTTACCTTATCCCATATAAATTCACGGGCTTTAGGATTTAATGCGTCGTAAATTACGGTATCGCCCTGAAAATCAAAGCACTGAATGCTTCCTCGTTCCGTTCTTATAACAAGACCTTTGTTAAACATTTCCTGAAAGTTTACACTTTTACGGTCAACCGTCGGCCAAATCGAAACCATACACCTAACACCCATTTCTTTAAGCTCGTCCATCATCTCTTGGGGATTAGGCCAATACTTTGGGTCAAAACTCCAGTCACCCTGTCTTATCCAGTGGAAAAAGTCTATAACTATAACATCAAGGGGTATTCCACGCCTTTTATACTCTCGTGCTACACCAAGCACTTCCTCCTGCGTACGATAACGCAGTTTACACTGCCAAAGTCCAAGTGCGTTTTCGGGAAACTTCGGTGCTCGTCCCGTTACGGCTGTGTAGCTTTCTATGATACTCTTAGGTGTGTCGTCACAAGTTATCCAATAGTCAAGTTCCTCGGACAGCTTACTTTGCCACTGCGTGTAGTTCATACCGAACATTACCTCACCTATACCGCCGTTGTTCCACAAAAAGCCGTAACCTTTATTTGATATGTAAAAGGGTATGCTTATTTGTGAATTACGCTGGGCAAGCTCAAGTACACAGCCCTTTAAATCAAGATTTTCCTGTTGGTACTGTCCCATTCCGAATATTCTCTCGCCCTTTTGTGATTCAAATCGTGCTGTAATACGATAATCACTTCCGCTTACCGACTTAAACTCACGGGCGGAAAATTTCATACTCGGACTGTGCTCGTTTGCCGTCCACGAATCCCTTGAGTATTCTTTTAAAATCAATTTCCCGTCCTTAAAAAACTCAATCCAGCCGCTTTCATGGATTTCACAGCTGATTTTTCCGTTGCTTATCCGTGCCTTTTCCTCGGTTATTTCAACTTCACCCTTTGACTTTGTTTCCTCCAGTGCATTGTTATTGCCTGTAAAGTCAGCGTTATGGGTAACCCTTATGCGAAGTGCATTCTTTCCCCATGCTTCTATAAGTATTTTCTCATTTCGCCAAAACGCCTCCAAACGTCCGTCACTGCCATCAAAAAACATATAATACCTCCGTTCCCTTGACATAAATTTACCTCTTTGATACAATTATATTACCAAATATAGCTTAATGCTATAATTATTTTGACGGATTGTATAACAATATTGATGAGGTGGCAGGATATGGGCAAAAAGTATTTAGAAGAACACGTAATTCACGGCACAGCCGATTTCCCCGTGGGAATATATACATATAATACATCGGAAAATGTCCCTGTTCCCCTTCACTATCATAAGGAATTTGAGCTGTTTATACTGACAGAGGGCAGTGTAAAGGTACAAATCGAAAACACCGCTGTTCATCTTGAAAAATCACAGGGTGTTTTTATAAACTCAGGAGCACTTCATTCTGTTATTATTAATAACAATATTCAGTGTTCATTTATCGCAATAGTATTTTCGCCCAGCTTCATCGTACCGGAATACGATAACATTTACAAAAAACTTATCATGCCTATTATACGAAATGAACTGGTAATCCCCACTGCACTTCCAAAAGAAGTAATAAGCACCGCCATAGAAACAAGCGAGATTTTTAACAGCCAAATTCAAGGTTATGAGCTTTATGTAAAGGGAAATATAACAAGAATGATGTCAATGTGCATAGCCCACGGTGAAAAAAGGAACGCAGTCAAAAAGGACGTAAAGTCCGATACACTTAAAAAAATAATCAATTACATACACCTAAATTATATGAATAACATAACCCTTGAGGATTTATCCACGCACGCACACACCAGCAGAGAACATTTATGCCGTATTTTCCGTGAAACTGCCGATGTATCGCCCTTTGTGTATCTAAACAGATACAGAATTATGCAAAGTGCGTATATGTTAAAAAACACCGATAAAACCATTTCGCAAATTTCTTCACTCTGCGGATTTAATAATAACAGTTATTTCGGCAAAATGTTTTTAAGGTTTATGAATTGTACCCCAAGTGAATACAGACGTAATGTCACATCAGGCGACAGGTAATCGAATATAATCTTACATACTGTTCATCATCATTTTTTCAAGGTCGTCATAGCTTAGGTTTTTGTCGTCGTTAAACTCAAATTCAGATTGTGACTTAAATGCTCTGTTACTGTCTGTCACCTCGGACATTGTTTTATGTCCTGCATTATGGTGATTTTTAAGTATTGCGTCTATATACTTGTAGTTTCCCTTATTATTCCTTACCGCCTCACCTATTGCCCATTCAATTATTTCACCGCTTATACACTTACACCAATTATTCAAGCCCTCATATATAATCGGAGTTACAGGTGCTATGTTTTTCTCATACACGTCAATGATTTTTTCCAAAACCATCGCAGTATTACTATCCTCTTCTGTTCTTTTCTCTACTTTACTTTTCTTTCCTTTACTTTGTTTTAAAATGCTTGCATTTTCCCTTGAAATGTTTACATCTTCACCTAAAATGCAGACATTTTTGTAAATTTGGTCGACATTAAATAAGAGGTATTCCCTTTTGACTTCCACTTTCTTACGGCGGCTGACAGCCTCAAAATATCTTTTCTGCACACCTCTCGATGTGAGAATACTGTATTTATCAAAAAGCGTCTTGTCAAATATACCTCTCCTAACCGCAGCACTCACTATTTCAGACACGTCATTATAACCCAGCCCCGTTTGCTTGCTAAACAATAATGATACGTCTTTTGTCCATTCACAGTAGTAACCTTGTCCTCCGTAAATTTTCTGGAATAACTTAACAACTACTGCAAATCCTTTCAGCCCAAACTCTGCCTCGATTAGCTCTATTTTATCGTCCAAATGAACATCAAGGGGAAAATACGGTATTGAGTTATTCATTTTTACCTCCGTATTTAGTTTTAACAAGAATTAGTGTCTTTTTAGGAAACTTATTTTACAAAAAAATATATTTCCTATATTTAATCCTGTCAGTTGTGTTTTATCCTCTTGTGTGTTTCTTTTTCAGATACTTATATAATAACATATTTTCACCAAAATGTCAACCCATAAAAAAATCAAAAAAAGAACCGCATATATGCGATTCTTAAAAACTTTGGTGGGAGAGGATGGATTCGAACCATCGAAGTCGAAGACAACAGATTTACAGTCTGCCCCCTTTGGCCGCTCGGGAACTCTCCCATATGTAAGGGACAAGCTCAAAGCTTATCCCTGTTTTTAGTGGAGCTGGTGATGGGACTCGAACCCGCGACCTGCTGATTACAAATCAGCTGCTCTACCAATTGAGCTACACCAGCATATTTAGATTAAACCCTTTTCCTATACCCATATAAATGGTCGGGATGACAGGATTCGAACCTGCGGCCCTCTGGTCCCAAACCAGATGCGCTACCAAACTGCGCTACATCCCGTCATATTTACGTTGTCACAAACAGCCTGTATATAATAGCAAATATTTTGCAATCTGTAAACTCTGATTATATCAGATTATATCATGTTATATCAATATTTTATACTTTTTTCTCCTTTTTTCTTCTATTTTCTCATCATATTATAATTAACCGCTATTATTTATAATTAAAAAATATCACGCACAATCCATGCGTGATATTTCATATTAAATATTTCCTTATTCACTTATCAGTACCACATCACCGTTTCCATTCCATTCAACCGCTGCGTCAAAGGCTTCGGCAATAAATCGTACAGGAACCATAGTATAATCACCAACGAGCTGTGCAGGAACATCAACAGGGATAGTCGTACCGTTTTTATACATTTCCGATGCACCTATGCAGATTTGTATGCTGACATCGTCCCGTGTTGCAGTTACCGTACTTGTTGCTCCGTCCCAATCAACTTCTGCGTTCATAGCTTCAAATATTGACCTTAGCGGCACAAGCGTACGGCCCTCAAGGATTTCAGGATTTTTTCCGTATTTATCAAAAGAAATTCTTTTTCCGTTATAAAGCACATTGACAGGTGTATTCACAGAACTGTCCGTTAAGTAGGAAATTGTATTTTTCTTACATACCTCTGCGGCTTTTGAATCAGATGTACAGTATATAATCGCATTCGGTGAGCCTTTTAAAATATTAATTCCGAAATAAATTACAGTATCGGGAACATACACTCCTTTTAGTGATGTACAGTTTTGAAATGATGACTCAATATTCTCTGTGCCATACGGAATAATAACTTCTTCTAAAGAAGTACATTCGCTAAATGCGTTTTGTTCAACATCTTTAAGGGAAGCAGGCAAAACAACACTGTCAAGGGATGTACAGCCGTAAAATGCTTCCATTCCGATAGAAGTTACTGTTCTGGAAATATCTATATCAGTAAGGGCAGTACAATCTCCGAACATGAAATTTGTAATATTTGTAAAATTATTAGGTAAACTGACTGTTTTAAGTTCTGTGCAGTATCTGAAAATAGCACTGTCAATTTTTTTAAGATTTGTGCATGCACTCATATCTACGCTTGCAAGTCCGCTTTTGCTGAAAACACCGCTGTCCATTGTTTCAAGTGCTGCCGGGAAATTAATACTCGTAAGCGAACTGCACCCTGAAAATGCAAAACTACCCATCTTTTTCAATGTTGACGGCAGCGTAACATTTTTCAGATTTTCACATCCCGAAAAGGCTATTTCCGCAATTTCCTCAACGCCTTCAGGCAAAACAACTGTTTCAAGAGTTTTTGAGTTGTAACACATACGGTTTATAGTCTTAACCGTAGACGGGAAAGTAACAGATTTTATGATACCGTTGTTAAAATAATTGTCCCCGTTGTTATCACATGTAACCGCCGTTACCGGTACACCGCCAATCATATCGGGAATAACTACATTTTCATCTTTACCGGTATACTGCGTAATAACGGCTTGGTTTTCCATAAGCTGATACTCCCAATCACCCTCTGTCAGTGCAAATGCAGTCACAGACATACAAAGTATACTCAGCATAAAAATCATACCAACTACTAACTTTTTCATAACAATCACCCTTTCTTTAAAACAAAAATATCTAAATGCACTCCATTTTATATGACTTTATTCCCTGTAATTATTATACAATTACTCATAAATTTTGTCAATCACTCGCAATACACTATACACTTTCAAAGGTGAATCATAATCGAACTATATTTTTTTCAAAAAGCGGTCGTCAGTTTTAAAACAAAAAAGAACACAGATTTTAATGTGTTCTTTTGGTGGGAGAGGATGGATTCGAACCATCGAAGTCGAAGACAACAGATTTACAGTCTGCCCCCTTTGGCCGCTCGGGAACTCTCCCATATATAAGGGACAAGCCTAAAGCTTATCCCTGTTTTTAATGGAGCTGGTGATGGGACTCGAACCCGCGACCTGCTGATTACAAATCAGCTGCTCTACCAATTGAGCTACACCAGCATATTTATTTGTAGTTTTGCTACGCAAAACCTATAAATCTCAATTCTGAAATTTATGTGGTGGGAGTTACAGGGCTCGAACCTGTGACATCCTGCTTGTAAGGCAGACGCTCTCCCAGCTGAGCTAAACTCCCATATAAGTGGTCGGGATGACAGGATTCGAACCTGCGGCCCTCTGGTCCCAAACCAGATGCGCTACCAAACTGCGCTACATCCCGTCGTGCCCTTTCGTCATCACCAAACGACTTGTATATAATAGCAAATAACCTCTGTTTTGTAAACTGCGATTTTAAGCTGTTATATTAATATTTCATACTATTTATTTTATTATTCTTTGTTTTTCTTTCTTTTTTAACTTTTTTCATATTTTTTATAAAAATATAAATAAACGAAAAAACCACCGCCATACCAATATAACCGCAGGCTCTGTAAAGGGTGTCTATAAGCCTCGTAAAACCTGCACCGCTCATACAAAAGGAAACAAACACCGAAAACAGCGTAGCGGCTTTTCTTCCCCAATATTTACCGCCTATATCCACTGCACCGAATCCGTTTGATATACCCGTTGTAAGTACCGCAAGAAAAAGCATAATGCAGTATATAATACCCAACACATTATTTTGTCTGTATGTCATTGTGAGCATTGGTATTTCACCGAGATTAATTTTACCGTAATACGTGGAAAGTACACACCAAATAAAAAACATCATCACAAAAAGAATTATTACCGAAACAAGTGATGTTAAAAAAGCGTCCCTTTTATTTTTAATCATTTCGCTCATACCTGCCAATACAGCACCAGAGGTTAAAAGATTATAACCTGCATAGGTAATTCCCGATACTGCAATACTGACATTATTTGAAAAGGTTTGATGCTCTCTAAAACGCAATATGTAAAGACAGCTGAAAATTATCCCGAAAATTATAAATCCACCCAATATTGAATTTATTTTAAGGACATTTCTCCCGTCCATAACAAGTACAAAAAGGCACAAAACCGAAAACAATAAAGAACCCACTATTCTCCCCACCCCTGTGGTTAAAACGCAAATCTCCCCCATACAAGCCGTCATAACACACATTGAGCATACGGAAAAAATAAATATACCGATTTTTATTGCTTTTTTTATATTCCCTTCACCGTAAAACTTTGTCAAAAGTTCATCATAGGAATGTATATTATATTCTTTGCAGCTACACAGTACAGCATAGGAAAAGGCGAAAAAAATCAAACAGGCAATCAAAATCCCGAACAAACTGTATCTGCCGTATTTAACAAAGAAACTTACTATTTCCTGACCTGACGCAAACCCCGCACCTATAACGGCAGCCGCATAGCCAAAGGAAACAGCAAATATATTAACGATACTTCGCATAAACATCACCCATAATATGACTATGACGGCAAAAGTCTTTCTATTACATAAAAAAAAACCGCCTTTGAATCATATCAAAAACGGTTTTTAATCTTTATCTTTCTATTGAAACGATCTTAAACTGAACTTCTCCGCCGGGAGTTTGAGCTGTTACAGTTTCGCCTGCACTTCTGTTAAGGCAAGCTGCACCTATAGGTGATTCGTATGAAAGCTTATTTTTGTATGGGTCAGCCTCAGTCGAACCAACTATTGTATACTTCTTCTCACCGCCGAAAATATCAAGGACTACCTTTGAACCCGGAGTTACCACGTCAGACTTAATTTCTTCATCGTAAATTACTCTTGCATATTTAAGCATATATTCAATTTCATTGATTCTTGCTTCAACTTCAGCCTGTTCGTTTTTAGCTTCGTCATACTCTGCGTTTTCGGAAAGGTCACCGAAAGAACGTGCTTCCTTAATTTTTTCGGAAACTTCCTTTCTTGTGACATTCTTCAATCTGTCAAGCTCCGCTTCAAGCTCCGCCTTACCGTCACGTGTAAGTACATATTCCTTATTCTCAGCCATTTGCGTCATTCCTCTCATTTATTTATTTACAGTTTAGCTATTATACTCTTTTTTTCAAAAAAAGTCAAGCAATAAAGGATTTTTATGATTTATTTTTTACAATTCGGGCAAAATATACTTGCAATATAAAAATAAGGAGTGGTAATTTGAATTTAACAGATTTAAAATCAAGTTTTTATAAAAGATACAGTCAAAGCGAAAACTTTTTATACTTTGCTTCAAACGGACTTTTATGTACACTTTTAGGTCACAGTAATATATACCTTACGCCGTCAATTACATGTACTTTGTCAATGCGTGTCAAAATGTTTGCAAGGAAAATTGACGGGAATATAATACGCATAGAGGACACATCGGGGCTGAAACTTTTTTCATATACATTAAACACACCCCCCAATCTTTTTCACGGCAAAGAAAGAACACTTGCAAACCATATAAAAGCTCTTACAAAATACGGAATAAAGGGTGCTGAAATTTTATATGACTGCTCCATACCCGACTTTATCTCACCCGACGAACCCTTTGCCGTCACACTTACAGACCTTTTAATGACCGTAAGCAAAAAAGAACATGATATTTTAACCACAGCCCGTGAATCTGCCTGTGAAAACGACATAACTCCCTATTTAGGCATTACAGCATACCAAAGCGGTTACTGCACACTGCTTTCCACGGGCAGACCTAAAAATCTGCCTCTGCCACTTACAGGCTACAAGATACTGTCAGCCCACTGCATGAAAGACGAAAACTGCCACATAAACGAAATTAAGTATGCTTTTAGAAAAGTATCTCGCAAATTTCCCCATGTTATGTCTGTTTCGGAAATAACGGAGGATATGCTCAAAAGCTGTGAAACTGAAATAAAGGATAAAACAGCCCTAAGGTATATGTATCATCTCGTAACGGAAAATAAACGCATACAAAACGCCTCAAATGCTCTTAAAAGGTGTGATGTAAAGACACTTTTCAATGAGATGAACTACTCTCAGTGTTCAATGGAAACATACTGGGATTTAGGCCGTGAAAAAGTGTATCTTGTGCGTCTTTGTCAAAACCTCGACGGAGTTAAGGCAGTACGTGCATGGAAAAACGGAATAGCAGCTATTGTAGAAGACGATTTTGTGGATTATGCCGCAAGTATGATTGTAAACGGTTTTGAGAGCCGTATCGGGTATAAACCATCAGTATGTATCAGTGAACCATCATAAAAGGGACACTAAAAAAACAGCACAAGGGACAGTAAAACACAAAAAGGACGGCTTAAAAACCGTCCTTTTAAAATATTAGCCATTCATCTTTTTTAGGAATTTCTCGTGTGCTGCTTTAAGTTCTTCAGCCTTTTCTTCAGGAGCTGTCGGGTTACAATGTGCCCATGCACCTGTTTCAGATGAAGCGTTGAACTTAACCTTATCCGCACTTCTCATCGGAGGATAGAATGCAATATGGAAATGATAGAAATCAGATACATCTTCTCCGTTTACAGGGTTCTGGTACATACACATCATGTATGGGAACGCATAGTCAAACAAGCTGTCAAGAGTACCTGTTGTTTCCTTCAAAATCTTTGCAAGATTTGTTTTTTCACTGTCTGTCATTTGTGTCAAATTCTGAATATGACGCTTTGCAGCTATGTACATACCGTAAGGATATTCACTGAAGAAAGGTAAGAATGCGATAAAATCATCGTTTTCAATAATAACTCTCTTACCGAACTTAATTTCGTCCTCAAGCATATCACATATTAAGCAGTGATTTGTATTTTCAAAATGTTCTCTGCATGAGTTCATTTCAAGCTCAAGCTTCTTAGGTACTACACTGTAACCGTAAATCTGACCGTGAGGATGAGGCATTGTAACACCTACAACGTCACCTCTGTTTTCAAATATAAATACATACTTAATCTTTTCGTCCTGACTTATTTCAACGAATCTGTTTTCCCAAAGGTCAACAAGCTCACGAATGTGGTCAACAGGAAGTTCAGGAAGTGTTACTGTATGCTCTGGTGAGTAAAGTATTACTTCACACTTACCGTATGACGGCTTAGTTTTGTAAATTCTTGTTTCAACATCATCAGGAATCGGCGGATCCTGTGAAAGTGCAGGGAAATCGTTATCATATTTATAAACTGTAAAGTTATCAGGCACCTTTCCCGAACCCGGACAGAACGGACACCAATCCTTCGGCATCTGCGGTCTGTTCTGACGGTGAGATGCAATCATAACCCAATCCTTTATAAGCGGATTCCAACGTAATTCAGCCATTAGCTAATTCCTCCTTAATATTTAAGTATATATCCATTTTACACCTATTTATCCATTGAGTCAATAAAAAAATCAGGCAAGTTCCAGCGTAAAGGTAAATTTTGTATATTTAACCGACGAACCTTCCTTTGTATCAACGCTTTCAACCCATACATTTTGCTTATGAAGAGTTATTATATTTTTTACAAAGGACAGTCCCAGTCCCGCACCGCTTTTTTCCTTAGCACGTGACTTGTCTGTTTTATAAAATCTGTTAAAGATGTTGCTTAGGTCGCTTCCGCTTATTCCGTCACCGAAATTACCTACGCAAAATCTTGCACGTCCTCCCTCTACCCATGTTCTTATACCGATGGTTGTATTTGGATAGCTAAACTTTATCGCATTATCCAAAAGGTTTATTATAACTCTGTTTATTGCGTCTTTATCCGCCAAAACCATAAGGGAATCCTTTTCAAAGTCAACATTTAGGTCAAGATTTTTTTCGTCAATTCTGTTTCCAAGTCCTATTATACAAATTCTTGTCATTTCATTTATGTCAAATTTAGTAATGTCAAGCTTGTACTCACTTGATGACATCTTCGACATTTCAAGCATATCATTAACCATTTTCGTAAGACGTTTAGTTTCATCAAGTACAATTTTAAGATAATCCTTTTCCTTTTCAGGCGGAATAGTCCCGTCCATTATTCCCTCAATAAATCCCGAAATACTCGTCATAGGAGTTCTAAGCTCATGGGCAACGTCACTTATAAATTCACTTCTCGTGTTTTCAAGTTCAGCCACGGAATCAGCCATAAAATTAAAACTTGACGCAAGCTGACCTATTTCATCATTACTTGTAACAGCCACTCTCTTATCATACTTACCCGATGCAATATTTCTTGCCGCCTCATTAATTTTTACGATAGGTTTCGAGATACGTTTAGACTGCATATAAACAAGTGCAAATGCCGCAAGTATCGACACCGCCGAGGACGCAATAAATATATAAAACAGTTCAAGCGCCGTTCTTTTTATATCAAACATACCTGTATTTACAAACATTGCACCTACGATTCCGCCCTGATACTTAATCGGTATACCTATAACCATCATCTTTTTGTCATAAGCACCGTTAAACGTACTTGATTTATTTATAACCTTACCGCTTACAACTGTATTTACCAAATTATCAGGTGCAGTATTTACATTACATGTTGTTTCTATAACTTCACCGTCGGTATTTGTAATAATCATATCGGATTTAAGAAAGTTTGCCCATGATACAAGCATTTGTTTGTATGCCGCACGGGAACGGTAATCGGTTGACTCAATCTGAAGTGCACCCGTCCAGTATTCAATAGTATCGGCAACACTTAATACATTTTCCATGTGCTTGCTTACAGCAAACTGATTGACAAATAATCCAACCGAGATTGAAACAGTTGTAAATACAAGGGCAAGTATAGCGGCATAAGTCCAGAAAAGACGTCCGAATATACTTTTAAACATTATCTTACCTCAAACTTGTATCCTACGCCCCAAACTGTTTTTAGCTGCCAGTTTGATTCGACTCCCTCAAGTTTTTCACGAAGTCTTTTTATATGGACGTCAACTGTGCGTGAATCTCCGAAATAGTCAAATCCCCATACTTCTTCAAGGAGCTGTTCACGGGTAAATACCCTGTTCGGATTTGACGCAAGGAAGTAAAGAAGTTCAAGTTCTTTCGGCGGTACTTCAACTATGTTTCCGTTTATTTTAAGCTCGTAATTTGTAAGGTTTATTGTAAGGTTCGGGAAAACTATTTCCTTTTCCGCACTTGTTTCCTTTATATCGCTTCTTCTTAAAACTGCCTTTACTCTTGCTATAAGTTCTTTAGGTTCAAAGGGCTTTACCATGTAGTCGTCTGCTCCAAGCTCAAGTCCAAGCACCTTGTCAAAGGTTTCACCCTTTGCCGTAAGCATAATAATCGGAATGTTACTTACACGGCGTATTTCACGGCATACCTGCCAGCCGTCCATTTCAGGCATCATTACATCAAGTATTACTATCGCAGGTGCTTCAGACTTAAAAAGTTCAACGGCTTTTTTACCGTTATTTGCCGTAACAGTTGTAAATCCGTCCTTTTCAAAGTAAATTTTTATAAGCTCTGCAATGTGTTCATCGTCATCAACTATAAGCACTTTGTTATTTGTCATTTTTAATATCCTCCTTGTCATTTTCGTGAAAGATTTAACCACACTCATTATAACACATTCCCAAAAAATAATAAAGAGTATTGCGAAAATCTTTTTCTTGTTATATAATATACTGAGTATAATTTACAGTTGGTTAATAATTTCTTCACACTAAGTTAATTAACCGCAAAACGAAAGGATGAATTTTAATGAAATTAGGTATTGTAGGTTTACCGAACGTAGGTAAATCAACATTGTTTAACGCTATAACACAGGCAGGTGCGGAGTCGGCAAACTACCCGTTCTGTACCATTGAACCGAACGTCGGTATAGTAGATGTGCCAGACGAACGTCTTGACAAGCTTGCCGAAATATACAATCCAAAAAAGGTTACACATGCGTATATAGAATTTGTTGATATAGCAGGGCTTGTAAAGGGTGCTTCAAAGGGAGAAGGTCTTGGTAACAAGTTCCTTTCACATATTCGTGAAGTTGACGCAATAGTACACGTTGTACGTTGTTTTGAAGATACAAACATAACACACGTTGACGGTTCGATAGACCCTATCCGTGATATTGAAACCATCAGCCTTGAGCTTATTTTCTCTGATATTGAGATGATTGAAAGACGTATTGACCGTACTAAAAAGGCAATGAAGGGCGATAAGTCACTTGCGTCAGAGCTTAACCTATTAGAAAAGGTAAAAGCTACACTTGAGGAGGGACTTCCTGCAAGAAGTATTGATTACACAGATGACGAGCTTGCTATAATGAAGGAAATCGCCCTTATTTCAATGAAACCCGTAATTTATGCGGCAAATGTTGCAGAGGACGATTTTGCTAAGGGTATTGAAAGCAACGAATTTGTAAACAGAGTAAAGGAACTTGCCGCAAAGGAAGGTTCTCTTGTTATGCCTGTAAGTGCTAAGATAGAGGAAGAAATTGCACAGCTTGAGGGCGAAGAAAAGGCAATGTTTTTAGAGGAGCTTAATATGAGTGAATCAGGTCTTGACAGACTTATAAAAGCAAGCTACACACTTTTAGGTCTTATAAGCTACCTTACGGCAGGTGAACCTGAAGTTCGTGCATGGACTATCACAAAGGGTACAAAAGCACCTCAGGCGGCAGGTAAAATCCACTCAGACTTTGAACGTGGATTTATCCGTGCGGAAGTTGTTCACTATAACGACCTTATGGAATGCGGCAGTATGACGGCAGCTAAAGAAAAGGGACTTGTAAGAAGTGAAGGTAAGGAATACGTTATGCAGGACGGAGATGTTGTTCTGTTTAGATTTAACGTATGATGAGGCTTTAAAATGAGCTATTTAATAAGTATAATTGTTCCGTGTTATAATGAGGAAGAATCTCTCCCCCTGTTTTATGATGTAATAGTAAAACAGGCAGAGCTTATGAAAAATAAGTTTGATACTGACTTTGAATTTATTTTTGTAAACGACGGCTCAAGGGATAATACACTTGACATCATTAAATCACTTTCCCAAAAGGACGAACGTGTTAAATATATATCGTTTTCAAGGAATTTCGGCAAAGAGGCGGCAATGTATGCGGGAATGAAATCAGCAAGCGGTGACTTTACCGCAATTATGGACGCAGATCTTCAAGACCCGCCCTCTTTGCTTGAGGAAATGTACCGATATATAACTGAAGAAAACTATGACTGCGTTGCCACAAGACGCACCACACGTAAGGGTGAACCTCATATACGTTCTTTCTTTGCACGCTGTTTTTATAAATTAATTAACAAAATATCAAAGGCGAACATAGTAGACGGTGCAAGGGATTTTAGGCTTATGACACGTCAAATGGTAGGTGCAATCCTTGAAATGACCGAGTACAACAGATTTTCAAAGGGTATATTCGGCTGGGTAGGTTTTGAAACAAAGTGGCTTGAATACGAAAACACCAAACGCGTAGCAGGCGAAACAAAGTGGTCATTTTGGAAACTGTTTTTATACTCCCTTGACGGTATAATCGCATTTTCCACTGTACCTTTGGCGATTTCGTCTGTTATAGGATTTTTACTTTGTATTGTAGCTTTTGTGCTTATAATCACAATAATAGTTAAAACGCTCCTGTTCGGCGACCCTGTTGCAGGGTATCCTTCCCTTGTGTGTATAATTTGTTTTCTTTCGGGGATACAGCTTTTTTGCTTCGGTATACTCGGTCAGTATCTGTCAAAAACATATCTGGAAACAAAACACAGACCTATATATATAATAAAAGAAACTAATACGATTGGAGATAAATAAATGATATACAGTGTAATTGTATGTATCATATTTTTCGCCGCACTTTTATTATGGCTTGTACGTTTTGCAAAGGAGGCTGGTTTTTCTCTTCCTAATAATAAACTGTTTTCCTTTGCTCTTGAGGATAAAACATACAAACCACTGGGCGAAAAAACTACGGGCATGGAATGTCTTAAAATTTTCCTGTTAGCCTTAGGATTTAGAATAGCCGTCTTTTTACTTGCATGGATGGCATACGGTATCTTCAGCGACGGAGATGTACAGAGCATACCCGAATTTTTTAGCAGATGGAATATATGGGACGCTCCCCATTATCTTGAAATCGCCGAAAACGGATACGCAAACCACATTGAAGACGGTCAGTATCTTATGCTTGTATTTTTCCCGCTGTTTCCTATGCTTGTAAAAATACTTCATGCTTTTATACCAAACTACATACTTTCAGGTATGATTGTGTCAACGATATGTTACAGTGTGGGCTGTGTGCTGATGTACAAGCTTGTCACAATGGATTACAGCAAATCCATCGCTAAAAAAAGCGTTGTATTTTTATCTGTATATCCCTTTGCGTTCTATTACGGCGGAATAATGACTGAAAGTACGTTCTTTATGATGACTATTGCAACATTCCTTGCAATCCGTAAACATAACTGGCTTGTAGTCGGAATACTCGGTGCACTTACGGCACTTACTCGTTCATTCGGTGTATTAATGATTATACCTGCCGCAGTCGAGTGGGTACAGCATGAATGTCCGATAGGACTTATTAGGGAAAAGAACTGGAAAAAGCTCGGTAAGGATTTTTTAGGTGTTCTTCCTATATTAATTATACCTGTCGGCATAATTATATACTTTTATATAAATTACAGCGTAACGGGTGACCCATTTATCTTTTCACAGTATCAGATTGACCACTGGCATCAAAAATTACAGTTCTTCGGCAAAACACTTAATATGCTTTGGTCAAGAACCATGTCCTTTAACGACAGATGGTCATCTATTACCTGTTTGTTTATGCCCGAACTTTTGGCACTTCCCGTTTTTGCGGCTGTAATACTTTACAGCATACGCCGTACACGCTCTATATATGTTGTGTTTATGCTTATTTACTTTGCATTTAATGCAGCTGCGTCATGGCCCCTTAGTTTATCACGTTATTTAAGCTGTATGTTCCCTGTATTTTGGGTACTTGCAACATTTACCGATAAATACAAGGAAACGGAACTTCCTATTACCGCAATTATGGCGATAGGTTTCGGTATATACCTTACAGGCTATATAACACTTCATCAAATAATGTAAAATAAAAATCCTGTGATTTTTCACAGGATTTTTTTATCTTTGCTTTTACATATTTCAGCTACGGGACATATTTCACACTTTGGTTTTCTTGCCGTACATACCGCACGTCCGTGTGCTACAAACTGGTGGCACATTCTAAGCTGATAATCGGGCGGTACTATTTTCTTTAAATCCATTTCCACTTTTGTGGGGTCGTCATTTGCAGTAAGACCTATTCTCTTTGCAATACGCTTGCAGTGTGTATCTACCACAACGGCACTCTTTCCGAATATATCGCCGAGTACAAGGTTCGCTGTTTTTCTTCCCGTACCCGCAAGGCTTGTTAAATCCTCCATAGTGTCAGGCACCTGACCGCCGTAAACGTCAATCAGTCTTTGACAGCACAAAATTATATTTTTAGCCTTGTTTCTGTAAAATCCCGTTGACTTTATATCTTCGCAAAGTTCCTCATAATCGGCATTTGCAAAATCATAAACATTTCTGTATTTTTTAAACAAGCTTTCGGTTACTATATTTACCCTTGCGTCTGTACACTGTGCAGAAAGCTGTGTTGCAATAAGCATTTCAAGCGGATTTGAATAGTTTAGTGAACATTCCACGTTAGGATACGCCTCGTCAAGAAGCTCACGCATTTTAAGTACCCTTTCTTTTTTTGTCACTTTACAATCACCTTCTTACTTAAAATTCAATATTCTCCGTTTATTATACAATTTTCACTTAAAAATTGCAATAAAGTACTTGAAATTTTTTTTAATAAAAGATATAATAAAAGGCAGAATTATTTTTTGAGAAAGGATACCGAAAAATGGAAAGATATGAAAAGATGAAGTCCTTTGACCCTGAGGTATATAAGGCAATCCAAGACGAAACAAATCGTCAGCAAAACAAAATTGAACTTATCGCATCTGAAAACTTTGTTTCAGAAAGAATTATGGAAACAAACGGTTCACCACTTACAAACAAGTATGCGGAAGGTTATCCGGGAAAGCGTTACTACGGCGGCTGTGAATACGTTGACGTAGTTGAAACACTTGCGATTGAAAGAGCCAAAGAACTTTTCGGTGCCGGCTTTGCAAATGTACAGGCTCACTCCGGTGCACAGGCTAATATGGCAGTATTTTTCGCACTTTTAACACCAGGCGATACTGTTTTATCAATGAGTCTTGCACACGGCGGACATCTAAGTCACGGAAGCCCTGTAAATATGTCAGGTAAGTACTTTAACATCGTCCCTTACGGTGTTACAGAGGATACAAATACAATAGATTACGGCGAAGTAAGAAGAATTGCCCTTGAATGTAAGCCAAAACTAATCCTTGCAGGTGCGTCAGCATATCCAAGAGTTATAGACTTTGAAAAGTTTGCAGAAATCGCCAAGGAAGTCGGTGCATACTTCATGGTAGATATGGCACATATAGCAGGACTTGTTGCAGCAGGTGTTCACCCATCTCCAATGCCTTATGCAGACGTTGTTACAACAACTACACATAAGACACTGAGAGGTCCGAGAGGCGGTCTTATCCTTACAAATAACGAAGAAATTGCAACAAAGGTAAATAAAGCTATATTCCCGGGTATTCAGGGCGGTCCTTTAATGCACACAATCGCTGCTAAAGCAGTTTGCTTTAAGGAAGCACTTGACCCGTCATTTAAAGAATATGCAAATCAGGTTGTTAAAAATGCAGCTGTTCTTGCAGATACTCTTATGGCTGAAGGTTTTAAACTTGTCAGCGGCGGTACTGATAACCACCTTATGCTTGTAGACCTTACAGAAACAGGTGTTACAGGTAAAGAAGCTGAAAAAATGCTTGATGAAGTGGGTATTACAGTTAACAAAAACGCTATACCTTTCGATACAAGAAGTCCGTTTGTTACAAGCGGTATAAGAATAGGCACTCCTGCTTCAACTTCAAGAGGATTTAAAGAAGAGGACATGGTGGAAGTCGGTAAACTTATCGCACTTACAATCAAAGATTTTGATAATAAAAAGGACGAAATCAAGACAAGAGTTAAAGCTCTTTGCGACAAATATCCTCTATATAACTAATAAAACATACTGCGGATTTTGATTTTTTCAAAATCCGCTTTTTTCTCTTGACAAACAAAAATCATCGTGGTATAATACTATCTGTTAATGGCTCGTTGGTCAAGCGGTCAAGACTCCGGCCTCTCACGCCGGCAACGAGGGTTCGATTCCCTCACGAGTCACCAATAAACCCCATATAAATGCCACGCATTTATATGGGATTTTTTATTAATACACAATACGGAAGGAAATATTTATGGAACGAGAAAGTCTAAAATCAAGATTAGGATTCATTCTGCTGTCGGCAGGATGTGCAATAGGTATAGGAAATGTATGGAGATTTCCGTACGTTGTGGGAAACTACGGCGGAGGAATATTTGTATTATTTTACTTATTCTTTCTTGCTGTTGTGGGTATCCCGGTTCTTACAATTGAATTTGCAATAGGACGTGCCAGCAGAAAAAGTACGGCAACAGCTTATCAGGAGCTTGAGCCTAAAGGCACGAAATGGCACTGGCACAGTAATTTTGCCATTGCCGGCAACTATCTTTTAATGCTTTTCTACACAACTGTATGCGGCTGGATGATGTACTATTTTTATAAATTTGCAGTGGGCGGATTTTCAGCTCTTGACACCACTGCCGCACAAGGTGTATTCGATACACTTCTTGCCTCCCCCGGAACAATGTCTTTATGGATGATTATAACGGTTGTTCTTGGTTTTGGTATATGTTCTTTGGGACTTCAAAAGGGCGTTGAGAACATAACAAAGGTTATGATGCTTGCACTTTTGGCACTTATCGTTCTCCTTGCCATACACGCAGTACGTCTTAACGGCGGTATTGAGGGCGTTAAGTTCTATCTTTTCCCTGACATTAACAAAATTCAGGATATAGGATTTTTTAATCTTGTCACAACGGCAATGAACCAGTCATTCTTCACACTAAGCGTCGGAATGGGTTCAATGATGGTATTCGGAAGTTACATTGACAAATCTCAGACTCTGCTTAAAGAATCTGTTACAATCTCTTTACTTGATACATTTGTGGCAGTTGTTGCGGGACTTATCATATTCCCTTGCTGTTTTGCCTTTAATGTTGAGCCTGACAGCGGTCCGAGTCTTGTCTTTAAAACTCTTCCTAATATCTTTATCGAAATGAAAGGCGGCAGATTCTGGGGAACATTGTTCTTCCTGTTTATGACCTTTGCGTCACTTTCAACGGTTATTGCCGTATTTGAAAATATATTAAGCTGCTCAATGGAAAAATTCAATATTTCAAGAAAGAAAGCAGTTATAATAAATATACTCGTTGTGGCAGTTTTGTCACTTCCATGTGTATTCGGGTTTAACCTTCTTTCAAATTTCCAGCCATTCGGCGAAGGTTCAACAGTGCTTGACCTTGAGGACTTCCTTGTAAGCAGTATAATTCTCCCGACAGGTTCTCTTTTATATATCCTGTTCTGTACAACAAAGTACGGCTGGGGCTTTGACAAATATATTGAAGAGGCTAATATAGGTAAAGGGCCTAAAATTCCACGCTGGATTAAACCATACTTTAAATATATACTGCCGATTATATTAGTAATTCTGATTTCTCAAGGAATTATAAGTAAGTTTATATGATTTTAAAAATACCTTTGATATATTTCAAAGGTATTTTTTTGTTATCTTCTTTTTATTAAACTGTAACACCCTATAAATTGAACAACCACTCTGTTTATGATATGATAAAATAAGTATAATCAGGTGGTGAAAACATGTCAAAAAATAAAATTACTTACGAGGTCAGCATGGAACAGCTGAAAAAATACATCGAAGAAACAGACAACGATTTTTTCAGAAAGTTTGACATTACAAACCTTCGTGACCCCGTATTTCGCAGATACCTTTACAAAAAAATTATAATGTATCTTATCTTTTTAGTGTTTGTTGTTTTGTTTATGCTTCTTCTGTCAGCCTCCACAAGTCCTTTGTACAAGGATTTTTGCGACGGTGACTCAAGTATATTTATGCTTATAGGAAAGGGCATAAACAGCGGCAAGGAGCTTTACAAAGACTATTTTGACCATAAAGGTCCTTTGCTGTTTTATCTAAATGCACTTGGGCTAAAGCTTACCGGTACAAAATCAGGTGTATTTATAATACAATGTATATTCCTTTGGGTAACTTCCATATTTATGTACAAAACAGCACGAATATTTACAAAAACTACACGTTCTGTAATTTGTACGCTTATTTCCGTAGCAGCATTCGGTGCAACAATCAGTGACGGAAATTTCAGCGAAGATTACTGTATGCTCTTTTGTATGATTCCCATATACCTGTCCGTAAGGTATTTCGCAAAAGCTCCCGATATGCCACACCCATTTCGGTATATGTATATTTACGGTATATGCTTTGCACTTTGTGCCTTTACACGCATAAACAACGGACTAATTATATGCGGTATAGTTCTTACGGCTGTTGTAACGGATTTCATAAACGACCACATAAAAGAATCGCTGAAAAATATCATGTATTTTCTGTTGGGGATTTTAACCGTTACAGTGCCTATATGTCTGTTTTTCATAGTAAAGGGTACATTCTCCGATATGATTTTTTCAACCTTTACATTTAACTTTATGTACGCTTCAAATGGTTCAGACAGCAAAACTGCCGCTGATATAATGGCGTTAATATTATGGATACTTCCTGTTATTTCTATGGTTGTGGTTTCCTCAATCTTTGCAAAACGACTCGGTCCTCGTGTTGCGTCGCTCATATCCACAATGTCGGTTTTTGCACTTATACCTATAATTCTGGGATTCGGGTATACACATTATTACACTACCCTTATTCCCCTAATCCCGATTTATACGGCTATGTTCTTTTTCCTTGCGGGAAACAGAATAAACTTTCCTTCAATAATGCTTTGTGTTATAATGGTTTTTACAATGTATAACTACATATCAGGAGTATCATATAACACCGCACATTACCTTCAAAAACTATACAAACAGCAAAAACCTAACGAGTACAGCGATGTTTATTCAGATATATATTACAGTGCAAAATCGCTGTCATCATATATACCTGAGGAAGAACGTGACAGTGTATTTGGATATAACGTGTCATCAGCATGGTTTTTGACTGCCGACATTATGCCATGTTACAGACTCTTTACTTTGCAGGAGTCATGGGCGACAAACTATCCTGAGTTTGGCAGAGCAATTAATGAAATGATGATTGAAACACCGCCTAAATGGGTTATAATACACAACATCGACATTATACAGAGCAGACAGCTTTTAAATATAATAAAAGATAATTATACACTTGTTTCTGAATTTGAATACGATATGCTGTATAAGCACAACTAAAAAACCGCTGCAAATGCAGCGGCTTTTTTTATTTAACCCAATCTTCCCATTCGTAGTCTTCTTTGTTATCTTTCATCATACCCTTTGTAAGTTCAAGGGCAACTATTGTATTTAAGCACCACTGGGCAGTAAAGTTAGTTGAAATCCAGAACATTTCATCAAGATTTTCTGTGTTAAAGTAGTTTTTAACGACTTCCTTATCAAAATTATCCTTTTTATCTTTACCTGCAAGTGAATGTATAAGCACCTGCCAAACCTGATAAGCTAATTTTTCGTCCTTTGACATCTTTGCGGCATAAGCACAAAGCGATGACGCCATATACGGATATACAAATCCGTTGCCTGTAATAAGTCCGTTAGACAGGCGAACCTTTTCCTCAAGGGGCAAGAAATAAAACTTTCCGTACTGAATAAGCATATCTTTAAATTCATCGTCGCCTAAAAGCTCTGCAAGCTCAAACCATGTTTCAGGGCCGCCCATACATACAGCCAAATGTGAACCTCCTGCCGCACTTTCACCGATATATCCCATGTGTCCCGTATGAGGGTCATACTCAAAGTTAGAGCCTGAAATCATACACATAGGTGCTTTTTTAAGGTCGTTTATACCTGTCATTATCTTGTCACGGTAATGTGTATCGTTTCTTCTTTCCCATGCTGTGTACCAGTTAGAGCAGTAAGTTGACCAGTCAGGGCCTGTTCTTGCGTGGGTAGGAAGTTTCATTTCCTCTTTTTTGTAGAAGTAGCGGAGCGGGTCAATATTAAGAGTTGAAAAATCTCCGTCCTTGACGTCGTCTAAAACGTCGCCTATTCTCACGTCACCGCCCATTAAATAGTACAGCGGTCTATGGTGACCTGCCATTGCAATACGAGGTTCTTTACATGAATCGCCCCAATGTACTACATTATGACGGCTTCCTATACCCTTATAGTCACCGAAATGGTATGTATCAACATCTGCACTGTGACGGCTCATTGCCTCAGCTACCGTAAATATATCCTCTCTGCCTGTACGCATAAAGGCATACCAAAGCCAAAGGGTAGGTACAAGCTCGGTATTTTGCCATGCGTAACCGCCCATATCGTACTTCCAGCAGTGACGCTGAGCGTCGTATGTGTGCATTATATCGCCGTAGTCCCAAAGTCCGTACCAGTGACGCTGTTCAATTTCATTTTTGTAAAAATCAAATGCCTTGTCAAGTTCATCTTCAAGCCACGTTTTAAGAGGTGTATCTCTTTCAGGCAGACTCCATTCACCGAATATTTTAATATCATGGTAGTATTTCACATCTGCCACAAGTACGGCAGGTTTTTGAACGCTGTCGGCTTTTTCCATAAGCTCGCCGTCTGTCGGTACTGAATCAAACAAAAACAGAGTCATTTCATTTGTGTTTGCAATACCGTAGGCACTTGAACCGATTTCAGGAAATCCCTCATAATATGTTTGGTCGTGTGCAACAGTATCATAGTGACGCATATCAAAGGCTTCACTATCAGGCGGAACAATCCAAGCAGTCAAAACCGCCTCATCCTGCGAAAGACCTTTTGCATATAAAGATGTAGGGTACTTTTGCCAAAAATCACGGATACATACACCGATACCGTTATTTTCATCACCTATATACATCATACCCTTTGAGCGTCTGCCCCAATTTGCCTTTATAAATGTACATTCATCATGGGCAGTACGTTTTTTAACCTCAAAGCTGTCTGCACTTAGCTGCTCAAGTCTGTAACAATCCCACTTTGTAACATTGTCAATTTCATCACACGTTACAGCGTTTCCGTTTCTTAAATCAACCATATCGGAAAGTGACAGCTTTTCACCTGCCATTTGACGTTTCTCAATTTCAGGAGATAATCTCGGACGCCATAAATTAAGTATCTGCATCTGCTCGTGCATAACACCTGTATCACCTGTAATTTTAATTCTTCTGTTATAAAGCTCGCCTTCCATACTGCGTGAAAACTCTATTCCAACGCCCTTTATAAAATCAGTGTTTTCGTCGCCGTCAAATAAAAATGTGTGAACGATACCAACTGTCGGTTCATTATAGTGGATTGTAAATCTTACGATAAACTTTAAAAATTCACCGTCACTTCTTTTGTGCTCACCCTCTGCCTTTACCGTTACCTTTAAACTTCCGCTTTCCTCTATTGTCATTTTATCAATTTCACCGTAGTAAGGAATTGATTTTCTTATTTCATAGTCTCCGTCAAAGGAGCGTATTTCCTTTATTGATTTTAGCATTGCAAAAGCGTAAGGTGTTTTCATAAGCACTTTACCTGTTTTCGGGAATACTGCGTTAAATAAGCCGTTATCTACACTTATTTCGCTGTCATTTTCAGTAACGCAGTTGCCGCCGAAAGTTTCGCTGTGTCCGTCATTATACAGCGTTATATTATCGCTCTCAACCTTTGCTGTATATGAGCTCCACTTTGTACTTCCGTCAGGATAAAATGCAATAGGTTTTTCCTGAAAGGCTATATTGTTTCCCTTTTCATCACGGGGAATAAAACATACATCATCTGTTTTAACGCCCTGCTTAAATGGTACTCCCCACGTCACATAACCGCCTTTACTTCTGTTTTTAAGCCAATGAAATTTTATACTTTCCATTTTCCTTTCTCCTTATATTCTTGCCACTCCCGTTTTCTTTGCAGCTTCAGCCACAGCATTTGCCACATTTTCTGCCACTCTCTTATCAAAGGCATCGGGAATTATATATTCCTCATTAAGTTCATCATCTTTAATAATATCGGCAATAGCCTGTGCTGCCGCCATTTTCATTTCGTCGTTTATGTCACTTGCACGAACCGACAGTGCACCTTTAAATATACCCGGAAATGCAAGTACATTATTAATCTGGTTCGGGAAGTCACTTCTTCCTGTTCCGATTACTCTTACACCTGCTCTTTTTGCCTCGTCAGGCATGATTTCAGGTACAGGGTTTGCCATTGCAAAAACAACAGGGTCCTTTGCCATTTTTGAAACCATTTCTTCAGTAAGTATTCCCGGTGCCGATACACCTATAAATAAATCTGCGTCTATAATAGCTTCATCAAGTTTTACATCTAAGTTGTCAGGATTTGTCATTTCGGCAAGTTTAGCCTGCTCCTCGTTCATTTCGGGATTACCTCTGTAAAGTGAGCCGTACTTATCGCACATAATAACATTTTTAAGACCTCTTGATACCAAAAGTCTTGTAATCGCCATACCTGCACTTCCCGCACCGTTTACAACAGCTTTAATTTCTGTAATATCCTTACCTACAACCTTTAGTGCATTAAGCACAGACGCAAGTACAACAACAGCTGTTCCGTGCTGGTCGTCGTGGAATACAGGAATATCACATTCCTCCTTTAAACGTCTTTCAATCTCAATACATCTCGGTGCAGATATATCTTCAAGGTTTATACCACCGAATGAACCTGCTATAAGCTTAATGCAGTTTACTATCTCGTCAACGTCCTTTGAACGCACACACAGCGGAAAAGCGTCAACATCGGCAAATGTTTTAAACAATGCACACTTACCCTCCATAACAGGCATACCTGCCTCAGGGCCGATGTCACCAAGTCCCAAAACAGCCGTTCCGTCCGTTATAACAGCCACTAAATTTCCTCGTCTTGTGTATTTATACGAAAGGTCCACGTCCTTTGAAATTTCCTTACAAGGCTCTGCAACACCGGGAGTATATGCAACGGAAAGTTCATCTCTGTTTGTGACCTTTGCCCTTGACACTACCTCGATTTTACCCTGCCATGTTTCATGCTGTTTTAATGCAAATTCTTTTTTATCCATATCTATATCTCCTATCAATTAACTCTTTCTCTATTTTACCATATTTTATGTGTTTATTCAATAGATTTTATGTGCTAATAAATATAATAAACAGTAAAAAAGGTGATCGTATACGACCACCTTTTAAATATTATTCATTATTTTATTGAACAGCAACATCAAATACTGCTGAATGCTTCTCGTTGTTTCCATCATACTGCGAAAAATTAATTTTAAAACTTCCCGGATTGTCAACACCGATACAAGCTTGTGCATTGCATGTTGCACCTACTGGAGCAGCTTGAGGATAATTTACAATATCACCCGGATAAGAATATCCCATTACTCCCGCACTGTCAACTATACCATCATCAAGGCTTATGTATAATCCGTCCATATATTCACTTTCATATCCTATATTTGTATAAGTATAATCTACAACATATACAGCATTCGGTGTTTTTTCAGAGAACTGATTTCTGTCACTTGTTTCTGTTACAGAATTTACTGTAACAGACCATTGTCCGTCAACAGTCCAAGTTTCTCCTATCGCATAAGTCTTTTTTTCTGTTTTTTTACTGCTATCCTGACTTGATTTTTGCTCACTTCCTGTACTCTCTGGTGTACTGTCTGCAACTTGTGACTCTGTTTCCCCATTTGTTTGACTGGTGCTCATATTCGGAATAGTACAACTAGTCATAGATAATACTATAACACAAGCAGATAACATAAGTAAAATTTTCTTTTTCATATGTATTCCCTCCATGATAAAATAATTTTTTATATAACTTTTTAATTATATACTTCTTTGATCCAAACTGTGTTTTTCATTATTAAATAATAAACCATCCCACGGTTATACAAAATTACAATAATCTCCTAATAATACATGTATATATTTAATCATTTTGCACAATAAAATTATATCATACATATCAATGAAAATCAATAATTTTTTTTGATTTATGCAAAAAATATAAAATATTGTTATATTTTTAACAAAATTATGCACAACTTTTTTTTAATAGCCTCTTCCCTTTTTGTAAAAAATAGTGTATAATATATATTAGTAAAGCTATAAAAATTTTTATAATAATTTTTATATTCAAAGGAGGATTTTAAATATGATTACCATCTCCGGAAAAGCCGTTTGCGGTGGTATTTCACGCGGCTCTGTGTTTGTTTTCAGCCGAAAGGAAAGTACGATTAAACGTTCACATATAGAGAGCAGTGAGGCTGAAATTGCACGTTTTGAAAAAGCAAGGGAAAAAGCGATTGAGGAGCTTAGCATGCTCTACGATAAAGCTCTTAATGAAGTCGGTGAAGCAAACGCAATGATTTTTCAAATCCACCAAATGATGCTTGAGGATCTTGATTATATAGAGTCTATTAAAAATATAATAACCGACCAAATGCTAAACGCTGAAACAGCAGTAGGTCAGACATGTGATAATTTTGTACAGATGTTCCGTGCAATGGACGATGCGTATATGCGTGAGAGAAGTGCCGACGTTAAGGACGTTTCGGAAAGACTTATTAAAATACTTTCCGGCAGAGATAAAGGCGGAATTATTTCAGATAAACCGGTAATCATAGTTTCTGACGACCTTGCACCGAGTGAAACTGTTCAGTTTGACAAAGATAAACTCCTTGCATTTGTTACTGAGGGCGGTTCTACAAGTTCACACGCCTCAATTCTTGCAAGAATGATGAACATACCGGCAATTATAGGTGCAAAGGGTATTTTATCAGATAGCTATGACGGACATGACGCTATTGTGGACGGATACACAGGCACTATATATATTGACCCTGACGATGAAACCATTAAAAAAATGGAAGAAAAAAAACGTGAGGCTGACGAGCAGTTAAAGCTTCTTCAGCTTTTAAAGGGACGTGACAGCGTCACAAAGGACGGCCAAAAAATTGAACTTTGTGCAAATATCGGTAATGTGCTTGACATAGGTGCAGTGCTTAAAAACGATGCTGAAGGTATAGGACTTTTCAGAAGTGAGTTTTTGTATCTTGAAAGCAGTGACTATCCATCAGAGGACGTTCAGTTTGCCGTTTACAAAGATGTTCTTTCAAAAATGATTAATAAACGTGTTATTATAAGAACACTTGATATAGGTGCTGACAAGCAGGTTGATTATTTTAATATGCCGAAGGAAGAAAATCCTGCAATGGGTATAAGAGCAATCAGAATTTGTCTTACAAGACCTGATATATTTAAAACACAGCTTCGTGCACTGTTCCGTGCGTCTGTATACGGAAAACTTGCGATTATGTTCCCGATGATTGCGTCGGAATGGGAAGTTATAAAGGTTCTTGAAATTGTTGATGAAGTTAAAAAGGAGCTTGACAGCGAAGGCATTGCATATTCAAAAAATGTGGAGCTTGGCTGTATGATTGAAACACCGGCGGCGGCTGTTATAAGCGACATACTTTCAAAACACCTTGATTTCTTCTCAATAGGTACAAACGACCTTACTCAATACACCTTAGCGGCTGACAGACAAAATCCTGATATAGGCGAATTTTGTGACACACACCACAAGGCGATTTTAAGACTTATAAACCTTGTGGTACAAAATGCACACAAAAATAATACTTGGGTGGGAATATGCGGTGAGCTTGGTGCAGACCTTGAACTTACTGAATTATTCCTGTCTATCGGTATTGACGAACTGTCTGTTACACCGACTGCAATTTTACCGATAAGGAAAAAGGTTATAGAAACTGATGTTTCGGAAATTAAAGAAAGTATGCTAAGTAAATACCTTGACTAAACAAAAAAGCACTTCCTTTGAAGTGCTTTTTTTATGCTATTGAGTATCTCTTACGTTTATGGTATAATAATATAAATACATATACAAAGGAAGTTTTAAAATGAAAAATTTAACAACAAAAAAATTAGCAACAGCGGCTATGCTTATAGCCGTAGGAGTAGTATGCTCACCGCTGTATTTCCCGGTAGGTGCGTCAAAGTGCTTTCCCGTACAGCACCTTATAAATATTTTAGCGGCTGTGTTTTTAGGGCCTTTTTACGGTGTAGTTATGGCGGCTGTCACATCTCTTTTAAGAATTGCAACAGGTATGGGTACAATGCTTGCATTCCCAGGCAGTATGTGCGGTGCTTTAATTGCGGGACTTGGTTATAAATTTATAAAGAAAACGCCGGCGGCTTTTATCGGTGAGCTGTTCGGTACTGGTATAATAGGTGCACTTGCGGCATATCCGCTGGCAACCCTTGTTATGGGCAGTGACGCGGCACTTTTTGCCTATGTTATTCCCTTTGCGGTAAGTTCACTTGGCGGAACAATTATAGCAATATTTCTTGTAACCGCACTTAAAAAGACTCATGCACTTGATAAATTTTTCGAGGTAAAGTAATGATTTATGACATAGTAAACAACGTACGAAAAAAACGACCGCTAATTCACAATATAACAAATTATGTAACTGCTACCGACTGTGCAAATATAACATTAACAGTCGGTGCGTCGCCTATTATGGCAGACGACCCCCTTGAAACTTATGAAGTCGCCTCTGCATCAGACGGACTTGTACTAAATACCGGTACAATTTCAGAAAAACGCATTGAAGCAATGCTTTGTGCCGGTAATGCCGCAAACAAAAAGCACATACCCATAATTTTAGACCCTGTGGGAATGGGTATATCAAATCTTCGTAAAAGGGCTGTTAAAACAATTCTTTTAAAAGTAAAACCAAATGTTATTCGTTTAAATTATTCTGAGCTTAAAAGTATGGTAAATGACGAAACAAATGTACATGGTGTTGATTCGGCTGACTGTGATAGTACACAAAACGTAATCACCCTTGCAAAAAAGCTGTCACAAAAAACAGGTGCAGTTGTTGGTGTAAGCGGCGTATCGGACGTAATAACAGACGGTGATAAAACTGCCGTAATAAAAAGCGGTCACAAAATGATGAAGCTAATAACAGGCTCCGGGTGTATGTTATCATCTGTTATAGGTGCGTACTGCGGCGGAAATCACGACAATCTATTTAATGCAGCAGTAGCAGCATTTGCAGTTTACGGAATATGCGGAAAACGTGCGTATCGTGAAAATATAGGTACGCTTTCATATAAAATAAATCTTTTTGATGAAATGACAAATCCGAATTTGGAGGGTATAGAAATTGAGTATAGATAGAAAAGTATTACATCTTTACGGAGTGACAGACCGTTCATGGCTTGGCGAAAGGACACTTTGTGAGGTAGCTGAAGAATCTTTAAAGGGCGGTGTTACACTTCTTCAGCTTAGGGAAAAAAATATGTCAACGGACGAATTTATTAAATCCGCAAAAGAGATTAAAGAGGTTTGCAAAAAATACAACGTACCTCTTATTATAAATGATAATATTGACGTGGCACTGGCAGTAGATGCAGACGGAGTGCATATAGGTCAGGACGATATGCCCGCAAGTGAGGCACGAAAAATATTAGGTGATGATAAGATAATTGGAGTAACTGCACGAAATGTTAAGGAGGCTTTAAAAGCCGAAAAGAACGGTGCCGATTATTTAGGCAGCGGTGCAGTATTCGGTACATCTACAAAGGGCAATGCAGTAAAAATGGAATTATCCACTTTAAAAGAAATTACATCCTCCGTAGGTATTCCTGTTGTAGCAATAGGCGGTATAAACAGCGACAATATATTAAATCTTAAAGGTACAGGTATAGCCGGTGCGGCTGTGGTTTCCGGCATATATGCCGCAGATGACATTGAAAAAGCCGCATTCAGTCTTTACGAAAAAGTAACAGAAATAAAGGAGGGCTAATATGAAAACAGCACTTACAATAGCAGGCTCCGATTCAAGCGGCGGTGCAGGCATACAGGCAGATTTAAAAACATTTGCAGCAAACGGTGTGTACGGTATGAGTGTTATTAATTCCGTCACCTCACAAAATACAAAGGGTGTTTTCGGTGTATATGATATTCCCCATGAAGTTGTCGCAACGCAAATAGACGCTGTATTTGATGACATATTTCCCGATGCAGTAAAAATCGGAATGGTGTCATCTGCCCAAATTATAAGCACTATTTCAGAAAAACTAAAACAGTATAATGCAAAAAACATTGTACTTGATACTGTTATGGTATCTACAAGCGGCTGTAAGCTTATAAACGACGACGCAGTTGAAGCTTTGACTTCCCTGCTGTTTCCCCTTGCCGATATTGTAACACCAAACATATACGAAGCACAAATTCTATGCGGATTTAATATTTCATGTGAAGATGATATGGTAAAAGGAGCAAAGGCTATATACGAAAAATACGGCACTGCCGTACTTTTAAAGGGCGGTCACCTTGATGATACGAGTAACGACCTGCTTTTTGACGGCAGTGAAACATGGTTTACAGGAAGTCGCATAAATAACCCAAATACCCACGGTACAGGCTGTACGTTATCCTCTGCAATAGCGGCAAATCTTGCAAAGGGATACGACATTAAAGAGTCGGTTAAAAACGCAAAGGATTATATAACAGGAGCGTTAATGGATATGATGGATTTAGGTCACGGCAGCGGTCCTCTAAATCACATTTACAAGTTTTATCCTTCAAAATAAGCATTAAAAAAAGCGGTGTTTTTAAAACACCGCTTTTGTTTTTATTACTTAGAAAGGTTAGCCTTTAACTTTTCAAGTTCGTCAGCCATTGCCTTTGGAAGCATATCGCCGAACTGAGCAAAATATTCTTCAATATTTTGAACATCTTCAAGCCATACGTTCTTGTCGATTGCAAGAAGACCTTCCATATCAATGTTTTCATCTTCAAGACCTGTTAGGTCGATGTCGCTTGCCTTTGGAACGTAACCGATTGCACATTCATCAGCGTCAACTTTACCTGCACATCTGTCAAGAATCCAAAGAAGTACACGCATGTTGTCACCGAATCCAGGCCACATGAAGTGTCCTTCGTCGTCTTTTCTGAACCAGTTAACGTGGAAAATCTTAGGAGCTTTGTCACCAAGCTTTTCACCCATTTCAAGCCAGTGTCCCCAGTAAGTAGCCATGTTGTAGCCTACGAATGGTTTCATAGCCATTGGGTCACGTCTAACAACACCTACTGCACCGGCTGCAGCTGCTGTTGTTTCTGATGCCATTGTAGCACCAACGAATGTACCGTGCTGCCAATCTCTTGACTGATATACAAGCGGAGCACACTTAGCACGTCTACCACCGAATACGATAGCGTCAACAGGAACACCCTGTGGATTTTCAAATTCAGGTGAAATACATGGGCAGTTAACAGCAGGAGCTGTAAATCTTGAGTTAGGATGAGCAAGGTTGTTGCCTTCTGCTATAAATTCAGGGCCGTTAACAACTGAACCCTTCCACTCTGTTGCATTAACAGGAGGATTCTTGTCAAGACCTTCCCACCAAACTGTCATATCATCGTTATTGATAGCAACGTTTGTGAAGATTGTGTTCTTCTTTGTTGACTCAAGAGCATTGAAGTTTGTCTTTACTGATGTACCAGGAGCAACACCGAAGAAACCAGCTTCCGGGTTGATAGCATAAAGTCTGCCGTCAGGACCGATGTTTAGCCAAGCAATATCGTCACCAACTGTCCATACTTTATAGCCCTGTTCCTTTAGGTATTCCGGTGGAATAAGCATTGCAAGGTTTGTCTTACCGCAAGCTGATGGGAATGCAGCACAAATGTACTTAACTTCTCCCTGAGGATTTTCAAGACCAAGGATAAGCATATGTTCTGCCATCCAGCCCTGCTTCATACCAAGGTATGATGCGATTCTTAGAGCGAAACACTTCTTACCAAGAAGAACGTTACCGCCGTAAGCTGAGTTGATTGACCAAATTGTGTTATCCTGTGGGAATTGTACGATATATCTATCATCAGGATTTACATCCTTCTTTGCGTGAAGACACTTTACAAATTCAGCATTTTCATCATTGCCAAGCTGATCTAAAACTTTCTGACCGATTCTTGTCATGATAGCCATGTTAAGTACAACGTAAATGCTGTCTGTAAGCTCGATACCTATCTTTGAGAAAGGTGAACCAACAGGACCCATTGAATAAGGGATTACGTACATTGTTCTGCCCTTCATTGAGCCGGCATATAAAGCCTTCATCTTTGCATACATTTCATCAGGAGCCATCCAGTTGTTTATAGGACCAGCTTCTTTTTCTGTCGGAGTACAGATGAATGTTCTGTCCTCTACACGAGCAACGTCGTTTACAGCTGTTCTGTGATAGTAACAACCCGGTAGTTTTTCCTCATTAAGCTTTATAAGTTCGCCTGCCTTAACAGCCTCTGCTCTTAAAGCTTCAAGCTGTTCTTCACTTCCGTCAATCCAAACGATTTTGTCCGGCTGACACATAGCTGACATTTCATCAAGCCATGCAAGAACTGTCTTGTTTTCTGTCATAGTAAAATCCTCCAATCATTAATTTACACATTTATGCAGTATATTTTGATACTGCAATCTACCTTTAGATATTTACATTATAACATATTTTTTGTGTATTTTAAAGCAGTTATTCTAAAAAAATATTATTTTTATGATATAATCCACAATTAATACTTTTTACATAGTTTAATATGACGATTTTGCACAAAAAAATGTATAGTCTTTCATTTTTTGGATGTATTCACTTTTTAATTTTCGTACATTATTACACAATATATTGTGTTTTGTTTAATTTTGCAGTTTGATTGACACGCCTAAAATAAAATGATAAAATTATATAAAATAGATGTAGGAGTGATTATATTGAAAGAGCAAATATATACTATACCTGTAAATGAAGTATATGACATTGACTGTGAATGTCCCCTTTGTGAGCTTGAAAAAAAACTTGAACGTGAAACTCTCGATTATACCTTAGGTGCGGCTATGATGGAACCTGATTTTAGAATAGAATCAAACGAAAAGGGTTTTTGTAACCATCACTATTCCATGCTTTTTGATATGTCAAACAAGCTTGCCCTATCCCTTGTTCTTGACACTCACCTTGAAGAAATACGAAATAAGCTTCAAAAGCTCACAAAATCCGCAAAGGCGGCTGAAAATTCAAAGGGCGGTTTATTTAAGAAAAGTTCCGCCGCCGCTGATTTTGCCTCTGAATTATCAAGCAGTATATCAAAACTTGACAGTAGCTGTATTGTATGCGAAAAGATTAACAAAACTATGGAGCGTTACGCCGATGTACTTTTATATATGTGGGCAAACGACAGCGTATTTAAAGAGAAATTTGAAAAATCAAAGGGACTTTGTTTAAAGCACGCAAAGCTATTATGTGACAATGCCTTAAAATCCCTTAACAGCGGCAGGGCAGGTGAATTTTTATCATATATGTACACTAAAGAAATGTCGGAACTTGAACGTATACAAGAGGACATACATAAATTCACTTTAAAATTTGATTACCGCAATAAAGATATGGAATGGGGAACTGCCAAAGACGCACCTATCCGTACAATAGAAAAAATTTCGGGATATATAAAAAATGACTACGAAAGCGAGAATTAAAAAAGCAAGCCTTTTGGCTTGCTCTTTTTTTATTCAACTGCCCATTCACCGACGGAATCGGCAGTAACCATACCGTTTTTACCGTCTGTATCTGAAATATACAGTCTTGATGAATTTTTATCTTTATAATATGCTTTATTATCTATAACCGTCATATCTTTTACGCTTCTGTTATATATTTTTGTCATTGAGCTACCGTCACTGTTTAATATATAAACACCGTCATAAGATAAAATCATTTTTTCTCCCAAAACCTTAAGGTCATCACCATAACAAAAATATGAATTTTCACTGCCGTCAAGATTTACTTTATATATTTCCTGGTGCATTGGATTTTTATAATATATCGTATTTTCCCTGCCATCAAGTACACTTACGCCAAGCCACATATCGTCAACTTCCGCAACTAAATGCTCATCGCTTCCGTCAGTATTTATACAATAAATATCATATCCTTCCTCAGGTTTTAAATAAAGAACTTTATCACTTATAGGCTGTGAGTTAAACATCAGGCTGTTATAAATTGTAAGTCTTTTCACTTCGCTTCCGTCAAGTGATATGCGTGTAATACCGCCGTAATGCACTCCATCTTCAACAAATATGTAATCACCGAAAAATTTACAGTTTACCGTATGCAGCTTAACAAAATTTTCATCACCCAAACTTATACTTCCTGCCGCTGTGCCGTCAACAGTTGTATAATACATTTTGTTCTCGCCGTCAACATTGTAATAAAGATAGTTTTTATAAATTCTCGGATATTTAACGTGTTCTTGTGTAAGTTTTTGTACTTCTCCCGTATCAACATTCATTCTGTACACAATACCGCTTTCACGTCCGCCGTCTAAATCCTGATAATACACATATCCGTCACTTATACAAATCTTATTTACACCGACCTGTGTAAGCTGTTCTTCGCCCGTATATATATTAGCTCTAAACAAAAAGTTATTATCCTTTGCAAGATAGTACACATACCCTTGGTATGTTTCTATATCATATACACTTCTGTCGGAAATTTTTTCTCTGCCCATACCGTTTTGCAAAACTGAGTACAGCTTTTGGTAATCGCTGTCTGACGTATAATAGACGTTACCGCTCATTTCAGGTCTTGTATCAATTAAAACATTGTTATTGTTTCCGTCCCATGATACAAATGCACCGAGTGACTCCGACACCGCACGTATAGGAACATACGTCCTATCATTTATAATCTGCGGGGGAACGTCAAGTTCTATGGTGTCGCTTACCACAAAAGCACCGTCTGAATTTATAACACCGATACTCATCTTGTTACTGTCTATTGTAAGGTCTATTATTTCACCGAAACTTTCAGCCTGTACTTTTCTTTCCTCACCGTTCCATGTAACTTCTGCTCCGAATGCTTCAAAAACAGACCTCATAGGAACAAGTACACGTCCGTTTGAATTAATCGGTTCTTCCTCACACTCAAGCTCAGTATCGTCTATATAAATATCAATACCTTTAGCATATACAGACGATGACATCATCATTAAAACTAAAAAGAAAAATAATAGAGCTGTTTTTTTCATCTCAGTCACCTTTACCTTCCAAGCTCATTTCCCGCTTACACTATCGACTAATCAGTTCATTTACGACAGAATATATTTCCTCATGTATATCTTCTACCGGTCTTATATTTCCGTCACTGACGCATGAAATATGTTTCCAGCCGAATTTTTTTGAAACAAACACAGCATTATTGTAGCTTTTTTCAAGATAACTAATGTCACTTTCGTGTATATCCTTGGTGTCCTCTCCCGTAGCTTTATTTAATCTTGACTGCATAAGTTTAGCTCCGTACTCAGGCGGCATATCAAGAAAAATCGTAACATTAGGTTTTGGTAATCCGTAAATATTGTATTCCAAGTCATCAAGCCATACAAGGAACTTTTCCTTTTCCTTTTCATCAGCTATCTTACTTGCCTGATGAATTAGATTTGACGAAACGTACCTGTCTGCAATTATTATTTTACCGCTGTTATAGTCATTACCCCAATCTGTTCTGTAAGTAGCGAATCTGTCCGCAGCAAAAAGCGTTGAAGTCGCATAGGCATTTACATCTTCGGGATTTTTGCCGAAATCACCGTTTAAGTACATTTTTACAAGTGTTGATGATTGGTTATCATAAGCAGGAAACGAAACACCCCTGACGTCTTTTCCTTCTTCTTTAAGTCGTTTTATAAGAAGCTGTGTCTGCGTCTGCTTTCCGCTTGCATCAACTCCGTCTATTGCTATAAGTATCCCCATAACTGCCACCAAAATTAATCCTGTTTATATTTTTTACCGTGTAGTAATACCGTAACCGCAAATTTAGGTAAATCCATCATTCTGCCTATACGCCACGGTTCTTTTAAAAGTCTGTAAAACCATTCAAGACCTAACTTGCAAAATATTTCCGGTGCCCTCTCTACCCGTCCTGCAAAAACGTCAAGACTTCCGCCTATTCCAAGTGCCGCACGCACCTTTAAATTTTCTTTGTTTCTGTTTATCCATTCCTCCTGCTTAGGAGCACCCAAACAAACAAATAACATATCAGCACCTGATGAGTTAATTTCTTCTACTATTTCACTTTCTTCTTCGCTTTTAAAGTAGCCGTTTCTTGTGCCTACAATGTTAAGATTAGGATAGTCAATCAGCAGTTTTTCCTTGGCTTCTTCAGCTACTCCAGGTTTACCGCCGAAAAGGAAAAGTTTATGTCCCGTATCATTCATCTTTTTTAAGACTTTTCTTGCTATATCGTAACCGGCCGCACGTTCATTTATAGGTTTTTTAAGTATCCTTGAGGCATAAACAACTCCTATACCGTCAGCCGTAAGCAAATCAGCACCGTTTAAAAGCTTACAAAATTCAGCATCTCTGTATGCTCGCATAATAATTTCGGAATTAGGTGTAAAAACTGCATGGACTTTGTCTTCATCAAGGAACTCCATAATCTTATCAGCCGCCTCATCTATACCTACCATATCAACCTTTACACCGAGTATATTAACCTTGTCCATAGGTATCTCCTTTATCTTTCATCTATTTTAACATAGTCTTTACTATGTAATACAGACTTATATGCAGGTCTTATAATTCTGCCGCAGCCTATAACCTCTTCAAGTCTGTGTGCACACCAGCCTACAATTCTTGAAATAGCAAAAAGCGGTGTATACATTTCCTCAGGTATTCCAAGCATTTTATATACAAATCCTGAATACAAATCTACATTTGCACTTATTACCTTGTCGTTGTGTTTTACCCTTGCAAAAACTTCCGGTGTAAGTTCTTCAACCAAACAATACAAATTAAATTCCTTATTAAATTCAGGGTTCTTCTCGGCAAGTCTTTTTGCTCTCTCCTTTAGAAGTATTGCTCTCGGGTCAGATATTGTATAAACCGCATGACCCATTCCGTATATAAGTCCTGCTCCGTCAAATGCTTCTTTTCTGATTATCTTTTCTATATAATTGCTTACTTCTTTTTTGTCGTCCCAGTTTTTAACGTGTGATTTTATGTCCTCCATCTGTGACATAACCTTTGCATTTGCACCGCCGTGTTTAGGACCTTTTAAAGAACCTATTGCAGCAGCGATTGCAGAATAAGTATCTGTATCTGATGATGAAACAACCCTTGTAGTAAATGCGGAATTGTTACCGCCGCCGTGTTCGGCGTGTATCATCAAAAGTACGTCAAGCATTTCTGCTTCTTCATGTGTATACTTGTTATCAGGTCTTAGCATATACAGAAGATTCTCAGCTGTTGACAATCTCGGCTGCGGTGCGTGAAGATACAGGCTGTTTCCGTCGTGGTAGTGACTTTTAGCCTGGTAACCGTATGCCGCCATTACAGGCAGTCTTGCTATAAGCTCGATTGACTGACGAAGTATATTTCCCACTGAAATTTCGTCAGGATTTGAATCGTATGAATATGATGCCAAAACTGTTCTGGCTATTTTGTTCATTATGTTTTTACTCGGTGCCTTTAAAATCATATCCTCCGCAAATCCTTCAGGTAAAACTCTCATGTTACCTATAAGACGTGAAAAATCTTCCAATGTATCAGCGTCAGGCAGATTTCCGAAAAGCAAAAGATACGCAACTTCTTCAAACCCGAAACGATTTTCTTCTTCACAATTTTTCACAATATCTGTAATATCGTAACCTCTGTAACGAAGATGTCCCTCCATTGGTACTTTCTCTCCGTCGTCTATATAGTAACCCTGTACTGCACCGACAGATGTAAGTCCTGCCATTACACCTGTACCGTCGTCGTTTCTAAGACCTCTTTTTACATGAAACTGTTTAAAAAGTTCCTTTGAAAGGGGCTGATATAATCCGGCTGCCCTGTTTTGAAATCTCTCCTGCAATGCTTTCTTTTCATTTTCTGTCAACATATTACTTCCTTTCCGCCTGAAATCCATTCAGACTATATCAAACTTATCTGTGTGTCCTCTCCTTTTAATATGCCGCCTGCGGCAGGTATATTTTTTGTTCTGTATTTTTCAAAGTCGTCTATTCCGCAGTTTTCAGCCTCCATAACCTTAACTACTTTAGCATCTTTTTTGCGAAGTGTTATTGCCTGAACACCCTGTGTACTCTTTGTTGCCTTTAGCGGTATTTTATCTGTGTTAAGACATAAAATCCTGTTATTATCAGACATTATAACTACATCAATATCCTTTTGCAAAAGCCTTATATCGCATATAGGTGACTTGTTTCCGTAAGCTCCCACAAGTTTTTTACGGTTTGTTTTTGTTTCGTAATTTTTAAGCTCAACCTTTGCCATTTTACCGTTTTCAAAGGTAAAGAGCATATTACCGCTGTAATCAGTTGTCACAACAGTATAAAGTATTCTCTCGTCCTCATCAAGTCCTAAAAGTCCCGGTAAATACTCACCTATCGTACTTACCTTTGCGTCTGCAAGGTCGTATGTTTTCATCTTATAGGCAACGCATTTATTTGAGAAGAATATAAGCTCGGACTTATTTGTAGCCTCGATTGTCTGTAAAATCTCGTCGTCCTCTTTCAGCTTATGTTCAGTTGAACTTGAACGAAGTGACACTGCCGATATTTTCTTTATATAGTTTTCCCTTGTAAAGAAAATTGTAAGGGCATAGTCGTCAATATTTTCAGTTTCGCTGTACTGAACCACTTCATCGTCACTTATAAGCTCCGTCTTTCTGTCCTGACCGTACTTTTTAGAAATTTTTTCAAGCTCATTTGCAATTACCTTTTTTATCTCATCGTCACTTGAAAGTATGCGGTTAAGTTCCTCAAGTTCTTCAATAAGTTTTTCAATTTCAGATGTTCTGTTTATGATATACTCTTTATTAAGATTACGAAGTTTAATTTCTGCAATATACTCTGCCTGAACCTCATCTATATCAAATCCGTCCATCAAATTCGGTACAACGTCCGCCTCTTTTTCAGTATGGCGAATAATTGAAACAGCCTTATCTATATCAAGCAAAATCTTTTTAAGACCTGTTAAAAGGTGCAGTTTTTCGCTTTTCTTTTCAATGTCGTATTTTATACCGTTTTTAACGCACTCCATTCTAAAGGCTATCCATTCCTTTAAAATGTCCTTAACTCCAAGGACCATAGGACGTGCTTTAATAAGCACGTTAAAATTACAGCTAAAGCTGTCCTCCAAAGGCGTTAGCTTATAAAGCTTTGCCATAAGTGAATCAGGGTCAATTCCACGCTTTAAGTCAAGTGCAATCCTAAAACCTTGAAGACCGGTTTCATCACGTGCGTCGGAAATTTCTTTAAGCTTGTTTGCCTTTACAAGCTCCATTATTTTTCCTATAATTGCTTCAACCGTTGTGGTATACGGTATCTCAAGTATTTCTATACAGTTGTTTTCCTTGTCGTATTTATATTTTGCCCTTAATTTAAAACTGCCTCTGCCTGTTTCATATATTTTCCTCATTTCATTTTCTGAGTAAATAAGGTTTGCACCCATAGAAAAATCCGGTGCTATCATATACTTTATTACATCAGCATTTTCATCTTTCATTACAGCGATAGTTGCGTCGCATACTTCACGCAAATTAAATGAACATATATTGCTTGCCATACCTACCGCAATACCTTGATTCGGGTTTACCAAAATTGCAGGAAACGCCACAGGTAAAAGTGTAGGTTCTTTCATACCGCCGTCGTAGCTGTCCACAAATTCAACGGTGTTCTTGTTAATATCACCGAACAATTCCTGACATATAGGTTCAAGTCTTACCTCTGTATATCTTGACGCAGCATACGCCATGTCCCTTGAATACTGTTTACCGAAATTACCCTTTGACTCTACAAGTGGGTGCAAAAGTGCTTCGTTGCCCCTTGTAAGACGTACCATAGTTTCATATATTGCAGCGTCACCGTGTGGGTTAAGTTTCATTGTCTGTCCCACAACATTTGCTGATTTTGTAAGTTTACCGCCTAATAATCCCATTTTATACATCGTATAGAGTAGTTTCCTGTGTGCCGGCTTTAGACCGTCTATTTCAGGAATAGCTCTTGATACTATTACACTCATTGCATAGGGCATATAATTTTGCTCAAGTGTTTGAGTAATCGGCTGCTCGTCAATGGGAGCATATATAATTTCTTCCGTTTTATCTTTCTTCTTCCTTGCCATAAAAAATCTCCTGTATTTTATGATAAATCAAGCATTTCCATATAATGTCCGCCGTTATCTGCTATAAAGTCCTTTCTATCCTGAATATTATCACCTAAAAGTACATCAAACATCCTTGCCGTACCCTCAGCATCTTCAGGTGTAACACGTATAAGACGTCTTGTCGCCGGGTGCATTGTAGTTAAACTCATCATATCCGGTTCGTTTTCACCAAGACCCTTTGAACGCTTAATCTCATAGTCATCCTTTGAAAGACTTAGTCCTTCCTCTTCAAGCTTCCGCACAATTTCTTCTTTTTCACCGTCTGTATATGCAAACAGCGTTTCACCCTTACGTTTCGTCTTTAAAACAGCTATTTCATAAAGGGGTGACTCCGCTATATAAACTTTACCTGATTCAATAAGTGTCGGCATAAGTCTGTAAATCATTGTAAGAAGCAGTGTTCGTATCTGGTAACCGTCAACGTCGGCATCTGTACATAATATAACTTTATCCCATCTTAAATTATCAAGACTAAAACTTTCAATACTCTTATTATGTGATGACTTTATCTCAACACCGCACCCTAACACCTTTACAAGGTCGGTTATAATATCACTTTTAAAAATTCTCGGGTAATCAGCTTTAAGGCAGTTTAATATTTTACCTCGAATAGGCATAATAGCCTGAAACATCGGGTCCCTTGCAAGTTTACACGAACCTAAAGCCGAATCACCCTCTACTATATAAAGTTCTCTTATGCTCACATCTTTACTTCGACAGTCAACAAACTTCTCAACTCTGTTTGTTATATCCATCGTACCGGTAAGCTTTTTCTTTATATCAATTCTTGCCTTTTCTGCATTTTCACGGCTTCTTTTATTTACAATTACTTGGTTTGCAATCTTTTCTGCGTCAGTTTTATTTTCTATAAAATAAACCTCAAGCTTTTCACGCAAAAATTCAGTCATTGCTTCCTGAATGAATTTATTATTTATAGCTTTTTTAGTCTGGTTTTCGTAACTTGTCTGTGTTGAAAATGAGTTTATAACAAGCACAAGACAATCCGCAACGTCATTAAATGTTATCTTTGTATCATTTTTATTGTACTTGTCATTTTGCTTTAAGTATCTGTCAATAGAATATACAAAAGCATTCTTAACAGCCCTGTCAGGTGAACCGCCGTGTTCAAGGTAACTTGAGTTATGGTAGTATTCAAGCATATTTACAGTATTTGAAAAACAGAACGCTATCTGCATTTTCATTCTGTAATCCTCTTTATCCTCCCTGTCACGGCCTGTTCTTTCCATTTCCCATGTTTCAACGGTCGTAAAACCTTCGTCACCAACCGTTTCTTTTACATAGTCAACAATACCGTTTTCGTAATAATACTCAAACATTTCCATACCGGTTTCTGTTTCATTATATAAAACAAATTTGAGTCCGGCATTTACCATTGCCTGTTTATTTAAAACATCTTGGAAAAACTCAAGTGGTATATTTATATCTGTAAATACTTCCGTATCAGGCTTCCAACGCTGTACAGTACCCGTCTTAACACTTCTTGTATCGGTCTTTGTAAGTCCGCCTATATTTTCACCCTTTTCAAAATGAAGTGTATAAAGTGTTTTATCCCTTACAACACTTACGTCCATATACTCACTGCTGTACTGGGTTGCACAGGCACCAAGACCGTTAAGTCCCAAACTGTACTCATACATACCGCCTTTATTATTATCATACTTACCGCCGGCATAAAGTTCACAGTACACAAGTTCCCAGTTGTATCTGCCTTCACCCTCGTTATAATCAAGGGGTACACCTCGCCCATGGTCCTTTACCTCGATTGATTTATCCATAAAACGTGTAACTTCAATTAAGTTACCGTATCCTTCTCTTGCCTCATCTATCGAATTTGACAATATCTCAAAAAATGAATGCTCACAGCCCTCAAGCCCGTCACTGCCGAAAATAACCGCCGGACGTTTTCTTACTCTGTCCGCACCTTTAAGGCTTGTTATACTGTCATTACCGTATTCCTGTTTTTTCCTTGGCATAGAACCTTTCCTTTCCTATTTTTTTATATCAACTTATAGTAATCGCTATTATATCTTACTAATTATACTACTATTTTCACCTTTTTGTCAAATCCAATCCGAAAAATTTAAAAAAATCCCCTGGGATATAATGTCCCAAGGGATAAATTTATTATTTGTGCATTAAACTACCGGCACCATATCTGTGATTGAATCCCACATAAATAGCTTTAATGTATAATCTGCCGGGTTATTTGTAAATTCAAGTGCTTCCGTGCCGCTTGTAAATTCCTGCATAACATCAGGAAGTTCCATTAATTCAGATGCTTTCATCTCAACTAATACGCCTTCTGCATCATACAAAGCACCAATTATTTGAACATTTTCACCTGTGTAATTAACAAGGTCGTACGCTACATTTACAGTATTACCTTCTATACTGTCTGCTCTCACATTTGAGAAATCAGGATTTTCTTCTCCGGCAGTAAATTGAGATACATACAAGCTGTCAATACCGCATGGATAGCCCCATTCATTAGTTGAACCTCCACGTTCAAAACCAAAACTTACTGAATTAACAGTTGCATCATCAGCCAGCTTATAATTTGTATACGCATCAACGGTCTTACCATCAAAGATCAAAGATTTTATCGTGTTTGTCTTTGTATCAAATACAACCTTAACATTCTTTGTATATGTCGTATTTTCTCCGACAAATATCTTCTTATTTTCGTCAACAGTTGTCGTTGTACCGTCTGTTGTAACACCGTCATAAGTCACTCCGCCGTCTGTACTTAAAAGTACGCAATATCCGCCCTCACTGCTTTGGCTCCAACCAAGACGAAGTTTATTACCGAACTGTATATATTCCTTATTTACAAGTCTGCCTGTTGCATTACCGAAATACCAGTCAACGTTATACATTACTATATCACCTGTAACGTCAAATGTCTTTTCTGCTGAATATGCAGTACCGGGTTTTGTTGGGTTATACCAGATACGTCCGTTATCGCCGTCAAATTGAAGTGAAGCAGTTGCTTGGTTTGTCTGTACAAAACCGTCAATATCTTCCGCTGTCCATTCTACGCCGTTAAAACCTTTATTAAATATTGTTGTACTGTTACCTACCGCTGTTGTTGAAACAACGTATGAAAGGTCTGAAATCTGCGGATTTGCTTTTATTGTTCCGCTGCCGTCCTTTGTGGTGTATAGCTGAAGTTTATTAAAGCTCTTTCCGTCAAGGCTTATGGTTTGTTTCATAACGCCGTCTTCAGTTGTCCAAGTACCGTCCATACCGCTGATTCTTACGTTACATACATCATTTGCATAGTCAAATTCAAGGTTTACAAGCCATCTCTTTGAACTTCCCTGTATATTACCTGCAACATTTCCACTGTTAGACCAGCCTGAATCACCGCTCGTAACTGCCTTAGCCTCACCGTCATTTACAGCTGACATAAGAGAACCTGCCTTTTCAGCATACGGCTGATAAATATTTAAAATATTATTACCCTCACTGTCAAGGAATTTTAAACCTGTCGTATATTCATGACCTGTCCAGTTCCAGTTTGAACCGTCATATTTCTGACCGCCTGTTACAAACTTAAATGTAAGTGATACCTTATTATCTGTCAAGGATTCAAATGTTTTCTCTACCATAACGCCGTTATCTGCGTCGTTATGAGTAAGTGTTACACTGCTTGCTGTGTTGTTGTCAACAGACAGATTTTGTGGTGTTTCGCCCACAACTTCAAATACATTTTCACCTGTTTTATCAACTGTTTCAATCGGTTTTACCTTAACAATACATTCTGCCGTTTTGCCGCTGTCGTTTGATATTGCGGTAACAGTTGTTTTACCAAGTCCTACACCGGTTACAACACCGTCTTTAACAGTCGCAACACCTTCATCAGCAGTTGTCCATGTTACTGACTTATCAGTTGCGTCATCAGGTAAAACTGTAGCTTTCAGCGTTTTTGAGCCGCCTACTCCAACTTCAATCACTTTATCAGAAATAGTAATTCCTGTAACAGGTGTAGAATATACAGTAACTTCACATTCTGCCGTAAATCCACCGTCTCTCGTTACACCTTTAATTGTCGTTGTACCGACTCCTACACCCTTTACAAAACCGTTTGCCACAGTGGCAACAGTTTCATCTTCCGATGTCCACGTTACACCTTTCTTCGTTGCGTCTGATGGCTGTATTTGATAATTTACAGCTACGCTCTGTCCCTTTTCAACGCTTAATGTTTCATCCATAGTAATACCTGTTACAGGTACATTTTCAGGAGCTTCATAAGTAACACTTGTATAAGGTACTTCCGGAGCAAGATAGTTAAGTTCTGTTCCGTTTTCATCAGTTGCAAGTGCCGCGCTTCCTACATAATAACTCGTATGTGTAGGCTGGTTATATCCTACATTCTGCCATGCAACAGACATTCTGTACTGGCTGTCGTGCATAAGTGTTGTTAAACGGTAGTCTGTTGGCATTGTTGATGTAAAGATTCTAAGACCGGGATTTGGAAGCGGTGTTCCGTTTGAGTCAACACCTTTATTTACAGGCATAATAACTTCTTCTCTCCAGTCACCCCAAATATCTGCCACAAGTGACGGAGTTCTCTTTGTATAGTTGTTTGTACTTCCGCCCGTAAGAGTATACCCGTCAGACGGTCCGTAAAATCTCTTTGTTGTACCTGTCTCTGCATCATATTTTTGAATGATATTTGCATCAAGAAGTTCTCTTCCTAAGTCACCGTCCCAATATACAAGGAAGTTATCAAATGAACCGCTTCCTGCTCCAGAAGGCTTTACGGCAACATCATCACCGTTTAAGTCATGTGTTTGTGGGAAGCCACTGCTCCAACCAAGTGCCAAAGCATTAGGATTTTCCTTTGCATAAGCATCATCAATATTATCCATCACACCTCTGCCGTTATCCCATGCTTTACCGTTATCAGGATTTTTTGTGGTTGTCAGTCATATTTTGCCTGCTTCCCAAAAATGAGTTCCATTTTCTGCAACTCGCAAGTCCTCAGCATATTTATTATACCAGCCTTCTTTGTCCTCTTTAACTGAGAAAACCTCTTGCATACCGTCATTATTAAAGTCACTTAGGTGCATTGCGTCACCGTGACCAAGACCTGTATTTCCAAGTACCGTCTTACCGTCATCATCAAGTGCCGCACTACCGAACACAATTTCATCCTTACCGTCATTATCAATATCTCCTATTGATAAATTGTGGTTACCTTGTGCGTACATTGTAGTATCTCTGTTTTCTTTAGACGCATTATGTTCCCAAAGCATTGTAAGCTCACTGCCGTCCCAGTTATAAGCACGTATAACAGTATCGTGATAATATCCACGGCACATAATTATACTTGGATGTTTTCCGGCAAGATATGCTACTGCT